>JANXFM010000081.1 GCA_024959975.1 Flavobacteriales bacterium | reverse complement strand
TGTATTTTTCATCATCATTTTACAGGGTCCACACCAGGTTGTGTAAACATCTATAAAAACTTTACGTGGTTCTTTTTTTTGTAGCGCCTCAACTTCTTCTATAGTACGCCAATGTATCTTATCGCTTTGCGCAAAAACAGTTGCTGAAAAGCTTATTAGGATAATCAGTAGGGAAAGTAACTTCTTCATTTTTTTAATTTTCTCATTCCAAAATTACAATTATTATTCCATTGTAGTTTAAAGGTGGTGGAAGATATAAAAAGCAGTCGAAAGACTGCTTTTATATCTTGATATAGGTTTAGTGCACACCGTGCATCCATTTTTTAAGTATTGGCGACAGAATAAATGAAATAACAGCCATTCCTATTGCAACAATACCTACCTGAGTGAATACAGATGTGTAATTTAATAAGGATAATACACTTTCAGAAGTTGATGTTGTTGCTGCACCTGAAAACCCGGTTACTTTTTCAATCATTGTTGTCATAAAACCCGGTTCCGGGGCTACACCTAACTCAGGTGATGTTGTAAGTTTTGCAATTGCTCCTGAAATATAATGTGCATAGGATGAAGATAGGAAATAGACGCCCATCATAAATGCGGTCATGCTTTTTGGTGACAATTCAGTCACTTTAGATAATCCGATAGGAGAGATAAATAGTTCACCTGTAGTAAGTAGTAAATACCCGATTGTCAGGAACATGAACGGTGTTTTTCCTGCATCATCCATAAATTGTGCACTCATTGCAAAAACCAAGAATCCCAGACCCAGTTGTAGGATACCCAAAGCAAATTTAATTGGGGTAATAGGATTTCTTTGCGTTTTAGATAAATACACCCACATCATGGAAAATGGAATCGCTAAGAAAATAATGTAAAACGGATTAATGGCATTTGTTTGTGATGCATTTAAAAGGGTTAGGTTTACATTTCTTTCAGCAAAAAGTGTAATCGCTGTTCCGGCAAGTTCGAAGAATGACCAGAATACAGTGATAAGTAATGTTAACACTAAAATACTTATCAAACGAAATACTTCCATCCTTGAAAGCTCTGTCATTTTTTTGGCAATAATTCCTAAAATAACAACGCCTAATAAGGTTAGTAGAGAAGAGTGCAAGTGTACATCTTCGATCACTTCCATAGCATTATTCTTAACTAAGAAAGCAGCAATAGGCACCATTAAAGCAGCTATGATGTAAAAGAAATAATCTGTGCGAAAACCGTACATTTTCTTTTCAACATATTCAGCAGGTTGATCTCCATTGTCTCCAAAAACTCCATCATTCATCCCCTTCATAAACACTAATAAACCTGCAATCATACCAACTCCGGCAGCACCAAAGCCATAGTGCCATCCGAATTCATAACCCAGCCAGCCGCAAACCAAAGGAGCTAAAAATGCACCGGCATTAATCCCCATGTAAAAGATCGTAAAACCGGAATCTCTTCTGTTATCTCCCTCCGGGTACAAGCGTCCAACCATGGTTGAGATATTTGGCTTAAAGAAACCATTACCAACGATCAGAAGTGCTAAAGCCGCATAGAAAAAGAAATTGTTTATGGTTATGGCTTTAAATCCTAACATTCCGGTATCAAAGTAGAATGCCATAAAGAAATGACCTAAAGCCATAAGAATACCACCGAGCATGATTGATTTCTTGAATCCGATAAATTTGTCGGCAATCATTCCACCTAAAACCGGAGTTGCATATACCAGCGAGCCATATGCTGCAAAAATTCCGAATGAAACTTCTTCCCTGTAGGCTTCATCAGTCATCCAGGAAAAGAATTCGTTTACCATGTACAGGGTAAGTAGTGCGCGCATACCGTAATATGAAAAACGCTCCCATAATTCTGCGAAAAATAAATAGAATAATCCTTTTGGATGTCCGAAAATTTCAGATTGTTGTCTCATTGTTGTTTGTTTTTAAAAATTGTAAGTATTCATAAATAGTAAAAAATATTGACTATAAGTTTTGTTTGATGAAATTGGTCATTTTTGTGAATAAGTGAAGACGGGTATAGCCTCCATAAATTCCATGATTTTTGTTCGGGTAGATGAATAGGTCAAATTGTTTATTCGCATTTACCAAAGCATTCGCCATTTCCATCGTATTTTGATAATGTACATTGTCGTCTGCCGAACCGTGTATCAATAAATATTCACCTTTAAGCTTTTCTACATGATTTATAGGAGAGTTGTCGTCGTATCCCGAAGCATTTTCTTGTGGCGTTCGCATGTAACGTTCTGTATAAATGGTATCGTAGTAACGCCAATTGGTTACAGGAGCAACAGCAATAGCCATTTTAAAGTATTCGGCACCTTTTAATAAACAAAGTGATGACATGTATCCACCGTAGCTCCATCCGAAAATTCCGATTCTCTTACCATCTACATACGGAAGACCGGCTAAGTACCTGTTTGCCTCAATTTGGTCCTGTGTTTCCAGTTTTCCCAATTGTTGGTAGGTACACTTTTTGAACGCTGTACCACGAGCCCCTGTACCACGATTGTCTATACAAGCAACAATAAAACCTTGTTGTGTGAGCATTTGATACCATAAGAAGTTGGACCCACCCCAGGAATCGGTTACCTGTTGTGATCCGGGACCACCATATAAGTACATGAATACCGGATATTCTTTAGTTGGATCAAAGTTGTGAGGCTTCATCATCCAACCGTTAAGGTTTACACCTTCCGAAGTTTCAAAATTGAAGAATTCTTTTTGACTTAAAGCGTATTCTGATAAGGTTGTGTTTAAAGAAATATTGTTTTTCAAGCTACGAACTTCATTTCCTTTAGCATCAAATAAACTGAAGTAATAGGGTGTGTTTGCATCGGAATGTTGGTTGATGAAATACTTGTAGTTTGAACTAAATGTAGCTGAGTTTGTTCCAACCTTGTTGGTTAATATTGTTTTGTTTTTTCCGTTTAATTGAACAGAATATACATCGCGGTGCAATGGGCTTCGTTCAGCCGAAGCAAAGTAAACGGTGTTCGTGTTTTCATCAAGTCCATAGAAATCAGTTATGTCATAATCTCCTTTTGTGATCTTACGAACTTGTTTTCCTTTTAAATTGTAGAGGTAGATGTGGTTGTAGCCCGATTTCTCACTTGTCCACACAAAGTGTTTGCCATCATTTAAGAACGTGAGGTTGTCAGTTACGTCAATATAAGCCTCATCAGTTTCTGTGAAAATGGTTTTTGCAGAACCGTCATTTGCATTTACCAAAATGAAGTCTAAATTATTTTGATGACGATTCATTCTTTGTACGGAAAGTACATTTTCGTCTTTGGTCCATTTGATACGTGGAATGTAAAATTCAGTTTCCGTTTCAATATTAGCTTCAATCGTATTGTTTAATGCTAAATCGTAAATAAAAATTTCTACGGTAGCGTTTGCTTCACCCGCCTTAGGATATTTAAAACGATGTTGACTCGGGTACAATTCAGAGAATACATCCATGCTGAATTCCGGTACTGCTTCCTCATTAAATCTGTAGTAGGCAATTTTAGTTCCTGAGGCATTCCATTGGAAACCCTTGTCAAAAGCAAATTCTTCTTCGTAAACCCAATCGGTAGCTCCGTTGATGATTTTATTTCGTTCGCCATCTGTAGTCACCTGCGTTTCTGAATCGCCGGTAAGGTCTTTAATGAATAAGTTATTTTCTCGTACAAAGGCAACTTTTGAAGCGTCCGGAGAGAATTGAGCCAAACGTTGTTTGCCTTCAGATAAAACTTGTGTTGTTTTTCTTTCCCTATCGTAGATGTAATATTTTGAACGTGTAGAATGCCGGTAGATGGATTCTGTTTCTGTAGGAAGTAAAACTTTTTGCTCGTTGGTACTAAAACTGTAATCTTCAAAAGAAATCCCATCTAAATCTTTAGAATCTATGATGGTGGAAAGAGAGTCTCCTGTTTCGTAGGAGTATTTTGTTACGTACACATTGTCTTTTCCGTAATTTAGAGATGAATAATATAGACCATCATTCATGGAGTTGATGCCCCAGACCCATTCCGGAGAAAATGTGCGACTTGCCCAAATATCTTCGAGTTGTATCATTTTTTCTTGAGCAATTACTGATTTGGCAAGAAAAAAAATGATTAGAACAGAAAGGGTTGATTTAATCTTCATTCTAATCCTAATCTACGTTTTCGTTAATCTCCATTTATGAATTTATTTCCGAGAATAGTTTGCATTGATAAGTTTTTCCAACAACCGCCAACCGCCAACCAACAACTATATTAATCTCTGTTACCTAAAAACATTAACACATAGTATGCCAAATATGTAATGGCAGCTATTGCACTTACTAAATAAGTTCTTGCTGCCCATTTTAAAGCATCGTTAGCTCCTTCAATTTCATGTTGTTGCGCAACGTCAGCGTGTTCCAACCATGCAATAGCTCTGTGAGATGCATCGTATTCTACAGGAAGTGTGATGACACTAAACAGGGTAATCATGGCTTGGAAGAAAATTACCGCAAGAATAACCATATCCATAGTGAAGATGTGTAGTATTCCCATTCCAAACATCCCGGCAAGGAAAATGAAATTGAGCATTTTAGAGCTCACGGAAACTACAGGAACCATTTGTGAACGCATTTGCAACCACTTGTATGCTGTAGCGTGTTGTACGGCATGACCACATTCGTGTGCTGCAACTGCAGCTGCAGAAATGTTTCTTCCCTCATAGACTTCAGGGCTTAAATTTACCGTCATGTCTTTAGGGTTGTAGTGGTCGGTTAGTTTACCCGGAGTGCTAATGACACGTACCTGAGTAATTCCGTGATCTGTCAACATTTTTTCAGCAACTTCTTTTCCACTCATTCCGCTAGAAAGAGGTGTGGCACTGTATTTTTTGAACTTGGATTTGAGCTTGGACTGAACCGCCCAGCCAATAATCATAAAAGCAATGAATAAAATAATCATAATCAATTTTAGTTTTTACAAATGTAAGGATTGCGATTAAAATGAAAACGATAGTTTTGTAAAACTATTGTTAATCCGATTTTCAGCAGCCAGGAGTTAAGAAAGATGTTGTTTTAGTAATAATTGTCCCCCTCGAGGGGACTACAAGGGTGTTGTTTATCACTAATTGATAACTCAAAACTTAGAACTTAAAACTTAAAACTCTTTTGACTGCAAGACTTTTTTTAGCAATCAGGTATTAGTATTTAATTAATAAGTTTGTTGTAAATAAACGGACAATCACAAACTGTTATTTTAGTATATGGATAAAAAAAAGCCTTTAATATTGGTGGTGAATGATGATGGAGTTACGGCTCCGGGAATTCGTACATTAATACGTTTAATGAAAAAATTGGGTGATGTTATCGTTGTAGCTCCCGATGGGCCACAGTCGGGAATGGGGCATGCCATAACATTAGATTCTACCTTGCACGTTGAAAGAGTTCATATTGATAAGGGAGAACAGGTTGAGTATGCCTGTTCGGGAACCCCCGTTGATTGTGTGAAATTAGCGATGAATAAATTAGTTCCAAAGAGACCGGATTTATGTGTTTCCGGAATTAATCATGGTTCTAATTCTTCGATTAATGTGTTGTACTCAGGGACAATGTCTGCTGCGGTAGAAGGAGCTATTGAGGGAATTCCGTCCATAGGCTTTTCTTTACTTGATTATTCACACGATGCAGATTTTTCTCAATGTGAGGAATATGTAATTAAAATTGCGAAGCAGGTTTTGGAAAATAGTTTACCTAAAGGAACTTGTTTGAATGTGAATATTCCGAATGTGAAAAAAGAAGAATTTAAAGGGATTCGAATTTGTCGACAGGCAAATGGAAACTGGCATGAAGAGTTTGATGAACGCATAAGTCCTCAAGGAAAAACCTATTATTGGTTAACCGGTAAGTTTGTGAATTACGACAAGGGTGAAGATACCGATATTTGGGCTTTGGAGAATAATTATATTTCTGTGGTTCCTGTTATGTTTGATGTGACAGCACATCACGTTATTCAACAATTAAATTCCTGGAATCATGGATAAGCTTAAAGATCATATGTTGTTAGGTGTGTTTATTGGTGCTGTAGTACCCATAATTTCATACGCCATCCTTTTAATATTGTTAGAACATGTTTTGGATGAAAATCCTCTGAGAGAATCTACCATGCAGGTGATAGCCCTATTTGTTAATTTCCCGTTGTTTAGGACGATGCTTACCAAGTACAAGAAAGATAAGTTGGGCAGAGGGATGTTGTTAAGTACTTTTGTCTTGGCTATTTGGTATATTGTTCATCATAATATGCTACAGTTTTAAATGCGTACAAATTGGAGTTCAAATACAAGGTGGGAAGAAGTTTTTGGTTATTCAAGAGCGGTTCAAACAGGCAATACCATCGAGGTTTCGGGAACGACGGCTTCTGAAGGTGATAAGGTTATTGGAGTAGGAGACATTACACTTCAAACAGAATATGTCATCAAAAAGATTGAACACACACTCCTTGAGGCTGATTTTAGTTTAAAAGATGTGGTGCGAACTCGAATTTTCATTACTGATATTTCTCTTTGGGAAGCAGTGGCTAAAGTGCATTCATATTTATTTGAAGACATTATGCCGGCCTGTACTTTGGTAGAGGTTTCCAAATTAATTCATCCGGATTTATTAATCGAAATTGAGGCAACAGCCATTAAGGAAGAATTATGAAATACTACATAATTTCCGGTGAGGCTTCAGGAGATTTACACGCCTCAAATTTGATGCGTCATCTAAAGCAAAAGGATGCCGATATGGACGTGCGTGCTTGGGGAGGTGACTTGATGCAAGCCCAAGGTGCTACACTGGTAAAACACTATAAAGACCTGGCTTTTATGGGCTTTTTGGAGGTGCTGATGAATTTAAGAGTGATTCTGGGCAATATTAAATTCTGTAAAAAGGACATTCTCCAATATCAACCTGACGCATTGATCCTTGTGGACTACCCCGGGTTCAATATGCGCATTGCAAAATTTGCTAAGGCACATAATATTCCTGTTTATTATTACATCTCTCCACAAGTGTGGGCCTGGAAAAAGAATAGAGTTTATGATATCAAGAAGTATGTGACAAAGCTGTATTCTATTCTTCCTTTCGAAAAAGATTTTTATGCTCAATACGATTATGAAGTGGAGTATTTAGGACATCCTCTTTTAGATGCCGTTTCGAATTACAGAAAGGAACACAGATCGGATGAAAACCAGTGGAAGAAAGGAGGAAGACCCTTAGTAGCTCTTTTACCGGGAAGTAGGGTTCAGGAGTTAAAGAAGATGCTTTCTAAAATGCTTGCTGTTGAAAAGCAGTTTCCACAATGTGATTTTGTGATTGCAGGTGTCGAGTCTTTAGGAGAAGCGTTTTATCAAAGTTTTCTAAAAGAGTCAAATATTACCCTGGTATTTAATAAAACCTACCAATTGTTTGAAGAGGCTGATGCAGCCCTGGTAAGTTCCGGAACAGCGACTCTGGAAACAGCGTTGTTCAATGTGCCTCAGGTTGTTTGTTATCAAACCAGTTGGCTTTCGTACAAAATTGCGAAGGTCTTAGTTGACATTAAATACATCTCTTTGGTGAATTTAATAAGCGATCAGGAGATTGTTAAAGAGCTTATTCAGGAAGATCTGACCGTTTCTAATATGGTAACAGAATTAGATAGGTTGTTATCTTCCGAAGGAGCTGCTAGAATGCAAACACAGTACGCAGCCTTACGAGCTTTGTTAGGTGGTGTTGGTGCTTCTGAACGCGTTGCACATTCTATTGTTAATGGTTTAAAGAATGGGAATTCCTTAGATTGATTCTTGTTTTTTAGTTGTAAAAGTTAATCTATTTTTGGGCTCGTGAAGCAGGTAAAGCTTTTAGATGAACTATTTCTGCATGAAAAAAACGAGATTAAATCCGTAGGGCTTGTGTACTAACAGAAATGTTATTAAATTTGCAGCCTTATAAAAAGAAGAGAAATGGCAAAGAAAGGTAATAGAGTTCAGGTAATCTTGGAGTGTACAGAGCACAGAAAATCTGGTAAGCCAGGCGCGTCTCGTTACATTACTACTAAGAACAAGAAGAATACTCCAGATCGTATGGAGTTGAAGAAATACAATCCCGTTTTGAAAAAAATGACGGTTCACCGTGAAATTAAATAAGTAAAG
>JANXFM010000014.1 GCA_024959975.1 Flavobacteriales bacterium | reverse complement strand
CAAAACTAACTGACTTTGGGGTGTACTTGTTCAAAAACCTAGATAACTTCTTTGAGCAAGGAACTACAAAGACGAAGCAAAAGATACTGAGTTCGATACTTGATGAAAAACTGATATTTGATGAGGATAATTATCGAACTCCAAAACTTAAGGAAGTGATAAGTCTTATCACCAGTCAGAGTCTTGCTTTGAGAGCTCTAAAATCAAAAAGGGGAGAAAGTGAAACCACTTCCTCCCGCTTAGTACCTTGGGTGGGAATCGAACCCACACTCCCGAAAGAACTGGATTTTGAATCCAGCGCGTCTACCAATTCCGCCACCAAGGCATTTATGTTTGGTAGGGTTGGCAAAATTAAGAATAGTTTGAACCCTGCAAAAGTTTTTTTGTTTTTTAATTATTGATCATACTTCGACAGGCTCAGTATGACAATTCATTTATCTTCAATTCTCATTCCTGAAAGCGAACGACCGAAAGCTGTTTACTGTCTCCTGAATAGCATATCTTTGCCCCATGATTTCAATAAAGAACACATTAATCTCTGAAGACCTGCTTGACCAGGAGTTTGTTTGCGACTTAAGTGCTTGCAAAGGAGCTTGCTGCATAGAGGGAGATGGGGGAGCTCCATTAAACGAAGATGAACTTGAAATTCTTGAAAACATTTATGAGGATGTAAAACCTTACATGGTTGAGAAAGGAATAAAAGGAGTAGAAGAGCAAGGGAAATGGGTTATTGGTGAAGATGGAGGAAAAGAAACTCCACTTGTTAATGGTAAAGAGTGTGTTTACGTTTTTTTTGATGAAAATAATAGTACAAAGTGCGCCATTGAGGCTGCTTACAGAGCCGGTAAAATAGACTACAAAAAACCTATTTCCTGCGAATTGTACCCCGTCCGAATACAATCGTACCCTGAATTTGATGCAGTAAATTACCACAAATGGCATATCTGTAAATCTGCCTGCGAATGTGGTCAGAAATTGAAGGTTCCGGTGTACAAATTCTTAAAGAAACCCCTCATAAAAAAATATGGTCAAGATTGGTATCAAGGCCTTGAGTTTGCTGCAGAAAAGCATCATAAATAGACCGATTGAAGTTCTTGATAAGGAATTTTTTTATTTTTTGTCATCTCTAAATTTAATTTTGTTTTTAACACTTTTTTAAAATTCGTAACTCTTTATAAATGGGCTATTTGGAGTGGATATTAACGATTTGTTGAAAACTTCAAATAGTAATTTTCAAACAGCTATTGGATGATAATTTTTTTATTGAAATATTTGTATAAGCTCAAGTCCTGTTGGGCTTTTTTTACCCCTTGATTCTCAAATGCTGATTTTCAAACAAGATTAAGAAGACATTATAAAAATACACCATGCGTTATGGCAGCCGTTGAACCTATTTTAGAAGAAAATAAAGACCGATTTGTACTTTTTCCAATCGTTCACGATGATATTTGGAAATTTTATAAAGAAGAAGAAGCTAGTATTTGGACTGCTGAAGAGATTGATCTGAGTCAGGATACGATTGATTGGGAAACGAAATTGAATGACGATGAAAGGCATTTCATCAAACACGTTCTTGCTTTCTTTGCAGCTTCGGATGGTATTGTGAATGAAAATCTTGCTGAAAATTTCCTCTCGGAAGTTCAGTACACAGAGGCAAAATTTTTCTATGGTTTTCAAATTATGATGGAGAACATCCACTCGGAAACCTATTCTTTATTGATTGACACTTACATTAAGGATAAAGCGGAGGCAGACAAATTGTTTCATGCGATTGATAATTTTGATGCCATTAAGAAAAAAGCCGACTGGGCATTAAAATGGATTGATTCGCCAAGTTTTGCAGAGCGATTAATTGCTTTTGCTGCTGTGGAAGGGATCTTCTTTTCAGGATCATTCTGCTCTATTTTCTGGATGAAGAAAAGAGGGCTTTTACCCGGATTGACGTTCTCTAACGAGTTAATTTCTCGTGACGAAGGTTTACATTGTGATTTTGCTTGTATGTTGCATAATGATCACATTGTAAATAAAGTGCCTAAAGAAAGAATTACACAAATCATTACGGAGGCTTTAGATATTGAAAGAGAGTTTATTATTGAAGCATTGCCAGTGCGTTTAATTGGAATGAATTCTGTTTTGATGACTCAGTATCTTGAGTTTGTTACCGATCGTTTGTTGCTTGAACTGAGGTGTGAAAAGGTGTACAATGTTGAGAATCCATTTGATTTTATGGACATGATTTCACTTCAGGGAAAAACAAACTTTTTTGAGAAACGAGTCTCTGAATATCAAAAAGCGGGGGTCTTAGGAAAAGAAAAAGATGCCGGCTTTACTTTTGATGCCGATTTTTAAATCCCACTAACTCCCTAATAGTATGTATGTATTAAAAAGAGACGGTCGTAAAGAAGTTGTTAAGTTTGACAAGATTACCGCACGGATCCAAAAGTTATGTTATGGATTGGATGCATTGGTAGATCCTGCTTCTGTAGCAATGAAAGTTATTGAAGGTATCTACGAAGGCGTAACAACCTTTGAATTAGATAATCTTGCCGCCGAGGTATCTGCTTCCCTAACGGTAAAGCACCCCGATTATGCGCAGTTAGCTGCTCGTATTGCTGTCTCAAACCTACATAAGAAAACGAAAAAATCGTTCTCAGAAACGATGGCTGAGTTGTATGAATACGTCAATCCTGTTACCAATCAAAAAGCCCCACTTTTATCCGATGACGTACACCAAATTATTCAGGAGAATAAAGAGGTTTTAGACTCTACGATTATTTACGACAGAGATTTTGGGTACGATTATTTTGGGTTTAAAACACTGGAGCGTTCGTACTTATTGCGTTTGGACGGGCAAATTGCAGAGCGTCCTCAGCACATGTTGATGCGTGTTTCTATTGGGATACATAAAGATGATATTGAAGCAGCGATAGAGACTTACGAGATGATGTCGAAGAAGTACTTTACGCATGCTACACCAACGTTATTTAATGCAGGGACCCCAAAACCACAAATGTCTTCTTGTTTCTTATTGACCATGAAAGACGATAGTATCGATGGGATTTACGATACGCTTAAACAATGTTCTAAAATTTCTCAATCTGCAGGGGGTATCGGATTGAGCATTCATAATGTACGTGCTAAAGGATCTTACATTCGAGGAACAAATGGGACTTCAAATGGGATTGTTCCGATGTTGCGTGTATTTAACGATACAGCAAGGTACGTAGATCAGGGAGGAGGAAAACGAAAAGGTTCTTTCGCGATTTACCTTGAGCCATGGCATGCAGATGTGTTCGATTTCCTGGATCTAAGAAAAAACCACGGTAAAGAAGAGATGCGTGCGCGCGACTTATTCTATGCGATGTGGACTCCAGATTTGTTTATGGAGCGCGTAGAAGCTAACGGAGAATGGACTTTAATGTGTCCCAATGAGTGCCCCGGTTTAGCAGATGTCTATGGAGCTAAATTTAATGAGTTGTACGAAAAGTACGAAGCAGAAGGAAAAGGCCGTAAGACCATTAAAGCTCGTGAACTTTGGGAGAAAATTGTAGAATCTCAAATTGAAACAGGAACACCTTACATGTTGTACAAGGATGCCTGTAACGAAAAATCAAATCAAAAGAATTTAGGTACCATACGTTCTTCGAACCTGTGTACTGAGATTATCGAATACACCGCTCCGGATGAAGTTGCCGTATGTAATTTAGCATCCATAGCTTTACCGATGTTTGTGGACAACGGTAAGTTCGATCATGATAAATTATTTGAGGTTACTTACAAAGTAACCAAGAATCTAAACGTGGTTATCGACCGTAATTATTACCCGGTACCGGAGGCACGAAATTCTAACATGCGTCACCGTCCGGTAGGATTAGGAGTTCAAGGTTTGGCAGACGCTTTTATTCAATTGCGTTTACCATTTACTTCTCCTGAAGCAAAGCAGTTAAACAAAGATATTTTCGAAACCATTTATTTTGCCTCTTTAAAAGCATCTAAAGATCTGGCGAAAATAGATGGAGCCTATGAAACTTTCGAAGGCTCACCAATTTCTCAAGGTCAGTTCCAATTTGATCTATGGGGCGTAGAAGCTAAAGACCTTTCAGGTCGTTGGGATTGGGATGAACTTCGTGCTGAGATCAAAGAAAGTGGCGTGCGCAACTCATTGTTGTTAGCACCAATGCCTACTGCATCTACGTCTCAAATTTTAGGGAATAACGAATGTTTCGAGCCGTACACATCAAACATTTACACACGTCGGGTACTTTCCGGAGAGTTTATTATTGTAAACAAACACCTCTTGAAAGATTTAGTGAAGCTGGGCTTGTGGAATGATGAGTTGAAAAACGAAATTCTCCGTACAAACGGATCCATACAAGATATTGAGATCATTCCTCAAAACATCAAAGACCTTTACAAAACGGTTTGGGAATTGAGTATGCGTGATATTATTGATATGGCTGGTGAACGTGGTATGTTTATCGACCAATCGCAATCGCTGAATCTTTTCGTTGAGAATGCTAACTTAGGAAAGCTGACCTCTATGCATTTCTATGCATGGAAGCAAGGCTTGAAAACAGGAATGTACTACTTGAGAACCAAGTCTGCTGTTGATGCGATTAAATTTACCGTTCAGAAGCAGTCTAAAGCACAAATGGAACCTGTAGTGGCTACGGAAGCTGAGGAGTTTACCCCAGAAGAGCAATTGGCTTGTTCTATTGACGATCCGGACGATTGTATTGCCTGTGGATCGTAATTAGTGAACAGTGACCAGTTCAGGTCGATAATTAATAGGATATAAAAAAATCCCCTCGAGAATTCGAGGGGATTTTTGTTTTGTTCTTAGAAAGAATTAGCAGAACTCATCAAAAGCGGCCATTAGGTTGGCGGCAATTGCGTCAGCTGGTCTTCCTTCAATATGATGTCTTTCTAACATATGTACAACTTCGCCTCCTTTAAATAAAGCGATACAAGGTGATGAAGGAGGAAAAGGAATCATAAACTCACGAGCTTTAGCAACGGCATCTTTATCAACACCGGCAAAAACGGTAGTGATGTGTTTCGGTTTTTTCGAATTTTTTATTGCCGCTTTAGCTCCCGGTCTTGCATTACCTGCAGCACAACCACATACAGAGTTTACAACCACCAACACCGTACCTTTTTCGGTACCTAACAAGCTTTCAACTTCTTCTGCAGTACGTAATTCAGTAAATCCTTCTTGTGATAAGTCTTGACGCATTGGCGCCACCATGTGTTCTGGATACATATTTTTTGTTTTTTACGTTCTTTATCAGATAGCAAAATTACGAAACAATAGGAATACAATGGTTATTTCCAGCATGATAAATACTTGAGATTGTTTATTTTTGTAGGAAATTAGATTGAGGATGGAGAAAATAGGCTTATTCTATGGGTCGGATACGGGAAATACTGAAAGCGTAGCGCACAAAATTCGTGAGAAGATTAGCAAAGAAAATGTGTATTTAATTGATATGTATGATGCTAAAGCTGAAGATTTTGCAACATATGATAAAATTATTTTAGGGCTTTCTACCTGGCACGACGGTCAATTACAGAGTGATTGGGACACCTTTTTTGAGGAATTTAAAGAAGTAGATTTTACCGGTAAAACAGTAGCTCTTTTTGGCTTGGGAGATCAATACGTTTATTGTGATTATTTTATTGACGGCGTGGGAATTATCGGAACGGTAGTTCTTGAAAACGGGGGTAAGATTGTAGGTAAATGGTCTACAGAAGGATATGAACATACCGAGTCAAAAGCCGAATTGGAAAAAGGGATTTTTTTAGGTTTAGCCCTAGATGAAGACAATCAGTTTGAGCAAACGGACGAAAGAATTGACGCCTGGGTGGAACAAATTAAAAAGGAGTTTCCGATAGAGGGGTAAGTAATTCTGAACTTGCTTTCAAGTCTAAGCATGTCACTCTGAGCCTGTCGAAGAGCGGCATGCGTTTCAATTGCCGTCCTTCGACAGGCTCAGGATGACAATTGAAAGCTCAGGATGACAACCCCTACTAACCTACCAACCAACAACTAATCCTCCAGCCAACTGGCATATTTCACATAATTGTTAGCAATACCTTCAATCAACCTGGAGGTCTGTTCTTCGTTTAACTCTTTCACTTTTTTAGCAGGAACACCCGCGTAAATACAACCCGATTCAACGACGGTATTTTCTAGCACCACAGCTCCGGCAGCAATGATACTATTGGAGTGTATTACACAATTATCCATTACAATCGCGCCCATTCCAATAAGGACGTTATCGTGTACTGTACATCCGTGAACCAGGGCATTGTGTCCGATAGAAACTTTATTACCGATTACAGTCGGATGCTTTTGATAAGTGCAATGGATAACGGCTCCATCCTGAATATTTACCTGATCTCCAATTTTGATGTAATGCACGTCGCCACGAACAACCGAATTAAACCACAGGCTACAATCCTTACCCATAACTACATCGCCAATAACCGTTGCATTTTCGGCGATGTAACAATTATCGCCCCACACCGGACTTTTACCTTTTATTGATCTAATCAATGCCATATCTCTACTTATTTGTAATTTTGTACAAAATTAAGGAAGATGAGCGAGAATAAAGTACCTACAACGGTTTATGCCGAATCTACACCGAACCCCGGAGTAATGAAGTTTGTCGTTAACAGAGCGATAATACAGGGAGACAGCCTAGAGTTTATGAATATTGATGAGGCAAAAAACGCTCCATTAGCCAATAAATTATTTCATTTCCCATTCGTAAAAGAAGTTTTTATCGCTAAAAATTTCGTTTCCTTAACGAAATATGACATGATGGAATGGGAAGATGTCGTTATGGAAATTCGCGAATTTATCCGCGAATATCTGGCAGATGGCGGTGTTGTTATTGAAGAGGTTCAGGAGGCCGGTTCAAAAGAAGATGTACAAGATGCAGTTCAACAACCGGAAGAAATAATTCCGGAGGAATTAGGAGAAATTGAAACACGGATTGTAGAAATTCTCGAAGAATATGTTGCCCCTGCAGTAGAATCTGATGGTGGGAACATCAAATTTATCTCTTATGAAGACGGGAAGGTTTCGGTATTACTTCAGGGAGCTTGTAGCGGATGCCCTTCTTCTACCGTGACCTTAAAACAGGGAATAGAAAATATG
>JANXFM010000040.1 GCA_024959975.1 Flavobacteriales bacterium | reverse complement strand
AGGATTCTCTCCTCCAACACCAATAGTTCCAATTTTCACTTCATGGCTCTTGTATCGTTGATAGGCCGTTAGGCTGGTGCAATAGTTTTGGCTTGTATTCATCGCCTCAAATTTCGTGATTTCTATTTAGATGTCAAGGGTTTATATGAAGTTTTGAGTTTTAAGTGATAAGTTTTGAGTTAATTTTTAAACCTGACCACTGAAGGCTGAAAAAAGTCTTGCAGTCAAGAAGTTAAAACTTCACGCAAACAACTATGTGGTATCACCTAGTTAGCTATTGAAAATGAGTGACTTCACCTATTGCCGATACTGTTATTTATGCCTAACATTAATAAAGTTAAATTATTGAGTTATTTCAATTATAAATCTACTAAAAAAATTATGTTATGAAAAAATTGGTTTGTTTCCTAGTTAGCTTCATGTTTTATCTCAGGTGTTTTTATCCCGGAAGACACACTTTTCTGGACACTACCATTTGTTGACGTAATAGGTTTTAGGCAATGTGGGGAGTAAAAAGAAGATCCTATTCGTTTTTTTCAAGTCAGTTTTTTATTTGGGTTCTCTTTTTACTTTTCTATTTGTTGTTTTATATTTCAGTCATCAGTAATAAGTTTTCTTCTCTCACTTTTTTTGTTAGTTTGGCTACCACCAGGTTGTAGGAATGGTCTATGAGGTTGATGAGTATTTCTCTTGATACTTCGCCATTTATTTCTAGGGTGTTCCAATGTTTTTTATTCATGTGATAACCGGGTCGCACAGATTTAAAGCGTTCTCTAAGATTAATAGCTTTTTCGGGATCGCATTTTAAGTTTACCCTTAAAGGATGGGCATCTAAACTTGCCAAAGCAAATATTTTTCCCGCTACTTTAAAGACTAAAGTCGTTTCATCAAAGGGTAAACACTCACTTACTGCTTTTTTTGAAATACAGTATTCTCTTATGCTTTCGATGTTCACGTTTTATTTTTTTGTAGATTATGTCTAAATTTAAGAACTATAATTTTAAATTATGAATCATTTGGACGCTATAAAAAATCTTAGCTTGGAAGAAATTGAAGAAAAGATTGAGGTCAATCATAAAAAGATTAAAACCACACGGGCCGTTACGTATGTTTTTGATGTGATTATTATTGTGGTTGCTTGTCTTTATATTTTTGACGTAAATTTTTCCAAGTGGTTGATGATTCCTGCAGCAGCGTCTGTTGTTCTTCATTCCTGCCTTTCTACTTTGTATGAAAGGAGATTTTTGCTGAAACAGCAAGAGCTTCATCTAAAGAGTAAAAAGAAATAAAAGAAAGCCTCTATTTTGAGGCTTTAATTTACAGATCGAAACCAATATCGGTACGGTAGTATTTTCCTTCGAAGTTTATTTTTTCGGCATTGGCAAATGACTTCGCTAAAGCTTCGTTCATGGTATCTCCAAACGAGGTTAATGCCATAACACGACCCCCATTGGTTTGAACTTCTGTTCCTTCGAGTTTCGTTCCGGCGTGGAATACAATAGAATCTTCCACAGCCTCAATTCCCGTCATTACTTTCCCTTTTTCGTAAGCTTCAGGATATCCACCGGAAACCATCATAACCGTAGTTGCAAATCGAGGATCTAATTCAAGTGTCTTCTCGTTTAGTTTCCCTTCTCCAACGGCTTGGAACAAGTCCAGTAGGTCCGATTTGATACGAGGCAAAACGGCTTCTGTTTCAGGGTCTCCCATACGAACGTTGTATTCGATGACTATAGGTTCGTCATCTACTTTTATCAATCCGATAAAGATGAATCCTTTGTAAGGCAGACAATCTTTTTTAAGCCCTTCAACCGTTGGTTTTACGATGCGTTCTTCGATCTTTTGCATTAACACATCGTCTGCAAACGGAACCGGAGAAATAGCGCCCATACCACCTGTATTTAAGCCGGTATCACCTTCGCCAATACGTTTGTAATCTTTGGCTGTAGGAAGCACTTTATAATTGTTACCATCGGTTAAAACGAAAACAGATAGTTCAATTCCGTCTAAAAATTCTTCGATAACCACCTTAGCACTTGCCGCACCAAATTTGGCTTCGGTAAGCATCTCTTTTAATTCGGCTTTCGCTTCCTCCAAAGAGCTTAAAATGAGTACACCTTTTCCGGCAGCTAAACCATCTGCTTTTAAAACGTAAGGAGCTTTTAAGGTTTCCAAAAAGGCATAGCCTTCTTCTAAGTTTTCAGAAGTGAAGGTTTGGTAAGCTGCCGTTGGAATGTTGTGACGGAATAAAAATTCTTTGGCAAAATCCTTAGATCCTTCCAATTCAGCACCTGCTTTTTGGGGTCCGATCACCGGAATGTCTTTCAGGTCGGCATCGGCTAAAAAGAAATCGTGAATACCCTTTACTAAAGGATCTTCGGGTCCTACGACCACCATGTTAATTTCTTTATCCAAACACAATGATTTTACTGCTGCAAAATCATCCGCTTTGATGTTTACATTTTCACCTAATGCTGCTGTTCCGGCATTACCGGGAGCAATGTATAATTTGCTTAGTAACGGGCTTTGTGCCAATTTCCAGGCGAAGGTGTGTTCGCGACCTCCGGAGCCTAATATGAGTACGTTCATCTTATAGTGGAATATTTCCGTGTTTCTTTTTTGGTAGTGTATCTACTTTGTTTTCGAGCATTTTAAATGCTTTGATCAATTTTTGGCGTGTATGTGCAGGCTGAATAACTTCATCTACATAACCACGTGCAGCGGCATTGTATGGATTCGCAAACAGGTCTGCATATTCTTGTTCTTTTTCTTTCCACTTGGCTTCCGGGTCATCCGCTTCTTTAATTTCTTTTTTGAAGATAATTTCAGCAGCTCCTTTGGCACCCATTACGGCAATTTCTGCCGATGGCCAGGCGTAATTCATGTCGGCACCAATGTGTTTGGAGTTCATTACATCGTAAGCACCACCATAAGCTTTACGTGTGATGACGGTAATGCGTGGTACGGTAGCCTCTGCAAATGCATACAATAGTTTGGCGCCATGCGTGATAATCCCATGCCACTCCTGGTCGGTTCCGGGTAAGAATCCGGGAACATCTTCCAGAACTAATAAAGGAATATTGAAACAGTCGCAGAAACGAACAAAGCGCGCTCCTTTGACAGAGGCTTCAATATTTAAAACGCCTGCCAGAAAAGCGGGTTGGTTTGCCACCACTCCAATTGACTTTCCACCTATGCGAGCAAAACCACAAACAATGTTTTCAGCATAATTTTTATGTACTTCAAAGAAAGAATCGCTATCTACAATCCCGTCAATTACCTCTTTAATGTCGTAGGGTTGATTTGGATTGTCAGGAATGATGTTGTTTAAGCTTTCTCTCTGTTCATCAGCTAATGTGTAAGGAATGGCAGGAGCTTCTTCTTCGCAGTTTTGAGGCATGTAAGAGAGAAGTGTTTTTAGATCTTCAATCAATGCAACTTCATTTGCACAAGAGAAATGTGCCACGCCCGATTTAGAGGAATGCGTTGACGCTCCACCCAATTCTTCAGAGCTTACTTCTTCGTGCGTAACGGTTTTTACGACGTTGGGTCCGGTAACAAACATGTATGAGGTGTCTTCCACCATCATAATAAAGTCTGTTAATGCAGGCGAGTAAACGGCACCCCCGGCGCAAGGCCCCATAATAGCCGAAAGTTGTGGGATAACTCCGGAAGCCAATGTGTTTTTGTAGAAGATGTCGGCATAGCCACCTAAGGAAACGACCCCCTCCTGGATGCGAGCTCCACCCGAATCATTTAAGCCGATTATCGGAGCGCCATTTTTCATGGCCAGATCCATTACTCTACAGATCTTTTGTGCGTGTGCTTCGGCCAAAGAACCACCCATTACGGTAAAGTCTTGAGCGAAAACGTAAATCAAACGCCCGTTAACGGTGCCGTATCCGGTAACTACACCATCGCCTAAAAACTTCTGTTTATCTAGTCCGAAGTTGGTAGACCGGTGTGTCACCAACATTCCGATTTCTTCGAAAGAACCTTCGTCTAAAAGAAAGTGAATGCGCTCGCGAGCGGTTAACTTTCCTTTTTTGTGTTGTGCTTCAATTCTTTTGTCGCCACCACCTTTTTGAGCTTCTGTTATTTTAGCATTAAGAGCTTTTATTTTATTTTTCATAGCGCAGGTTTTAATCGAGTTTAAGAACGGCCATAAACGCAGACTGTGGAATTTCCACATTTCCTACCTGACGCATTCTCTTTTTACCTTTTTTCTGCTTTTCCAATAGCTTACGCTTACGTGAAATATCACCACCATAACATTTGGCGGTAACATCTTTTCGTAAAGCTTTCACGGTTTCACGCGAAATAATTTTTGCACCAATAGCTGCCTGAATAGCAATATCAAATTGCTGTCTTGGAATTAGTTGGCGCAGTTTTACGCATATTTTTTTACCTATGTTGTGTGCATTATCTCTGTGGATTAGGGCAGAAAGGGCATCTACCTGATCCCCATTTAAGAGGATATCCATCTTTACCAAATTTGATTGCTGGTAGCCTATTGGCTGGTAATCGAATGAGGCATAACCTCTGGAAATGGTTTTCAGTCGATCGTAGAAATCAAATACAATCTCAGCAAGAGGTAATTCAAAACTTAATTCTACTCGGTCTGTTGAAAGATAAACCTGATTTTTAAGTACACCACGTTTTTCAATACATAACGTGATGATAGAGCCAATGTATTCGGATTTTGTAATAATTTGAGCTGTAATATAAGGCTCTTCAACTTTTTCTATAGTTGATGGGTCGGGTAAATCCGATGGGTTGTTTACCAACATTTTCTCACCATTTCTGTTATATGAGAAATAAGATACGTTAGGTACCGTGGTAATAACGATCATATCGAATTCGCGTTCCAAACGTTCCTGAATGATCTCCATGTGTAGCATTCCCAGGAATCCACAACGGAAACCAAAGCCTAAAGCTGCAGAAGATTCCGGCTCAAAAGTAAGTGAGGCATCGTTTAGTTGTAGTTTCTCCATTGACGTACGAAGTTCTTCGTAATCTTCTGTATCTACCGGGTAAATTCCGGCGAATACCATGGGCTTTACATCTTCAAAACCTTCAATAGGCTTGTCGCAAGGAGTCTCTGTATGGGTAATGGTATCTCCAACTTTTACTTCGTTGGCAACCTTGATTCCCGAAATGATGTAACCCACATCACCTGCTTTTATTTCTTTGCGAGGTTCCTGGTCAAGTTTTAAGGCACCTATTTCATCGGCAAAGTATTCCTTCTCCGTAGCGAAGAATTTCACCTTATCGCCTTTGCGAATGGTTCCATTCACTATTTTAAAGTAGGCTTCAATACCGCGGAATGAGTTGAATACCGAGTCAAAAATCAGGGCTTGCAACGGAGCCTTTTCATCTCCTTTAGGAGAAGGGACTCGTTCTACAATCGCTTCTAATATGTCTTGAATACCAATACCTGTTTTAGCACTGGCCGGAATAATGTCTTCATTTTCACAACCAATTAAATCGATAATCTGATCTTTTACTTCTTCGGGGTTGGCACTAGGTAGATCAATCTTGTTAAGTACCGGAATAATCTCTAAATCGTTTTCGAGCGCTAAGTACAAGTTCGAAATGGTTTGTGCTTGAATCCCTTGAGCCGCATCTACAATTAACAAGGCTCCTTCGCAGGCAGCTATGGAACGTGATACTTCATAAGAGAAATCTACGTGACCGGGTGTGTCAATTAAGTTTAGCCTGTAGGTGGTTCCTTTGTAAAGAAACTCCATTTGGATGGCATGACTCTTGATGGTTATTCCACGTTCACGCTCCAGGTCCATATTGTCGAGGAGTTGATTCTGTGATTCTCTTTCGGTTACCGTTTGAGTATGTTCCAACAGGCGGTCGGCCAAAGTACTTTTACCATGGTCGATATGTGCAATGATGCAAAAGTTGCGTATGTTTTCTTGTTTCATCAATGCAAAACTAAACTATTTGAGGTAAATACTAAATTGCTACAGGTGCTAAAAAAAGTTATATTTGTCGTTTTTGCCAGGGAAATTGTATTTAGCGATTTTTTTTTTAAAAGCTTGGCGTCAGTAATTTGGATATGAAAAAAATACTGTTTCTTCTTTGTGCATTTTTTGCACTAAATATATCAGCTCAAGAACAACATCCTTGTCAGGATTTTACGATACAAATTGAATCAAGTGATCGTATGAATGCTGGCGAAATAGATGCTTGTTATGATTTTGATTTAATTGCTTCAACAGATTATCCTAACAATAATGTGTACTATTCTCAGACGGATCATACGACTACTTTTGAGTGGACGTTTGGGGACGGTCAAACAGCTACAGGACAATCAGTAAATCATTTGTATGCGGAGAGCGGACAATATGAGCTTAGTTTACTTGTTACTGATCGTAATGGTTGTACTGAGCAAACTTCTTTAATCGTAGTTTATGATAATCCGGGGATAATAACCGAAATATTATTGCCGGAAGATGGGGAAGTATGCCCTGAAACGATAGTGCAAGTGGGTTCTAGTATTTCGGGACCAGATAGTACAACTAATTTTTTTGATCCTATTACATGGATAATTCATGAAGAAATTGGGCAAAATTTTGGGGAACCTATTTATTTGCCTGATGGTGTAGGGGTGTCTTACACGACCACAGTCAATGCGTCGATTTATGATCCCTCAGTTGTTTTGGAAGCTGATGATTTTATAGAAGTTTGTGCTGAGATTGAGCATTCATATTTGGGGGATCTAAATATGTCATTAACTGCGCCAAATGGTACGGAAGTGATGTTGTTTACCCAAGATGGTGGTGGTACCTGGTTGGGTAATGCAATTGATGACGATTTAACAGAAAATGCGGGTGATTGCTGGAAATATTGTTGGTCTGCAAATCCGGATTTTGGGACTTTTGCAAATGAGTATGCAACGAATACGATGGTTGCTCCTTTAGGGGGTTATTCCATGATCCCGGGTTCTTATGAGCCTTTGGGGGATTTTTCAAATTTTGAGGGTTCGCCGGCCAATGGGGACTGGACACTAACTATTACAGATAATTTAGCAGCTGATAATGGCTTTATTTGTGCTTGGGATTTGTCAATGAATGTTGTAGCTGCAGGAGATATTGTGGATACATTAGTTGCTGAAATTCTTTCATATGATTGGTATTGTGCTGAAGAGCCGTCATCTATTGTAGATTACGATTCTACTAGGGTAGTCGTTCAGCCGACAATGTCTGGTATGCACACTTATGTGATGACGATTACCGATAGTTATGGTTGTGAGTACACAGAAGAATTTGAACTGGAAGTTTATGATGCTCCTATAGCCACATCAAACGGGTCTTCTTTGTGTACGTATGATCTTGATCTAGAAGCAACTAATGTTGTCGAGGGAGGGCTTTGGGAAGTGATTTATGAGCCTGAAGATGCAACAGTTGATTTTTCCCCTAATATAAATTCGCTTACTCCCGAAATTTCTGTGAGCGAATTTGGATCGTATGTTTTTAAATTCACGGATAGTGAATGTGAGACTTCAGATACTTTAGAGGTTCAATTTGAACAAGCCATCCCACAAATAACTTATGAGGAGTTAATGCGTTGTGAACTACAGACCGAATTATCGGTTCCAGCCTTGGGGATGGAAGAGGGTTGGGAATGGATTGATGGTCCTGTTTCGGCTAGCTTTACGGCTCCATTTTCACTTGAGACAGATCTGATAGTGGGCCAATACGGAGATTATACTTTTGGGTATACTGCCTGTGATACCACCTTAGAGTTTAACATTCTTTTTATGTGTGATTTGATTATCCCAAATGTAATTAGTTCTAATGGGGATGGTGTAAATGATTTTTTTACCATTAAGGATCTTACATATGAGTTTTATTCATACAGTAACATGAGTATTTATAACAGATGGGGCGATGAGGTTTATAAAAATGGTCACTACGGTTTAAATGGCAAGTGGTGGAATGGTCAAACTACGCATCAGGATGATGAACTTGCCGAAGGCGTTTATTTTTATGTTCTTAAAGTTGGAAATAAGGTTACTGAGGAAGAAGATATTTATCGGGGAACAGTACAGTTATTTCATTAATAACGATTTGGTTTAAGCGCTCGCTTTTTATAACAACATCGTTTACGGGATTTGATGTTACAATCATTTTTTATTTAAGCTAAGGACATTAGTTTGTTCTTTATTACTTCATATACTTTTTTCAATTCTTTTTCTTTAATACAATAGGGAGGAAGTATGTAAATTACGTTTCCTAAAGGTCTTAATAAAACGCCCTGATCTAAAAAGTCTTGGTATAATTGCTGACGAATTTTGCTTGCATAACCCGAAGAGTCTGCTTTTAATTCGATGGCTAAAATGGTTCCGGTTTGACGTATGTCTTTAATACCCTCAAACGATTTTATATTATTGGCAAAAGTTTCATGACTTTTAGCAATATTCTTTATTGCTGCCTGACATTCTTTTTTTTCCAGTAATATTAAACTTGCAATTGC
>JANXFM010000090.1 GCA_024959975.1 Flavobacteriales bacterium | reverse complement strand
CGTAACATGCCCCCTGACAAATCATACAACAAGAATCTGTATCCTTATTCCCTTTTTGTATCTTTGCGGCTAAATTTTTAAGGTTTATGTCGATTGATTACAACAAGTACGAAACGGTTATTGGGCTGGAAATTCATGTACAGCTTAACACCCTGAGTAAAACATACTGTTCCGATTCCACAAAATACGGGGCAGCTCCTAATACACATATCAGCCCTGTTTCTCTCGGTCACCCGGGAACACTTCCCGTTGCAAACAGCAAAGTAATAGAGTATGCCGTGCGTTTAGGTATTGCATTAAATTGCACTATCAGAGAGCGAAACGAGTATGCCAGAAAGAATTACTTCTACGCTGATTTACCAAAAGGCTACCAGATTACACAGGATAAAACACCTATTTGTGATGGAGGTTTCGTTAATGTTACCGATAAAAACGGGGATCCTAAAAAGATCGAATTAACACGTATTCATATGGAGGAGGATGCCGGGAAAAGTATTCACGACATCGACCCTTTCGACTCTTTAATCGACCTTAACCGTGCAGGTGTACCTCTTTTGGAAATCGTTAGTGAACCTGTTTTACGCTCCGGAGAAGAGGCTTACAGTTTTATTTCTGAAGTTCGAAAGTTGGTTCGTTACCTGGATATTTGTGATGGTAATATGGAAGAGGGTTCGATGCGTTGCGATGCAAATATTTCAGTCCGCTTAAAGGGTGACACTGAATTGCGAAATCGGGTGGAAGTAAAGAACATGAACTCGATGAGAAATGTGCAGAAGGCCATTGAGCTTGAAAGCAAAAGACAGATCGGAGTTTATGAAAATGGTGGTGAAGTAGATCAGGAAACCAGAAACTACAATGCTGCTAAAAATGAAACTTCTATTCTGCGTTCAAAAGAGGATGCACATGATTATCGATATTTTCCGGAACCGGATCTGTCTCCGATATTGATCCAACAGGATTACATTAAGAAAATAAAATCTACACTTCCTGCTTTGCCGGAGGAGTTGTTCAGTAAATACACCAAAGAATTCGGTTTATCTGATTATGATGCCCGAAATCTTACAGAGACAAAGGCAATCGCTCTTTACTATGATGAGATTTCGAATCATACGAAGGAGTACAAGATGGCAGCTAACATTGTTATGGGACCTCTAAAATCTCACCTAAATGATAAAGCCATAGAAATCGGAGAATTCAATTTATCTGCATCTCGCATTTCTGAGATGATCCAATTAATTAAGGATGGTAAAATTGCCAATTCTAAAGCCAATAAGGAACTTTTTCCTTTAATGGTGAAAAGTCCGGATGTGACGGTACAAAAATTAGCGGAAGAAAATCATTTGATTCAAGAATCAGACTCGGATGCTCTTTTGGAGTTTGTACAACAAGCCATTGCAAAATTTCCTGATAAAGCAGAAGCTTACAAAAATGGTAAGAAAAACCTGTTGGGTTTATTTATGGGTGAAGTGATGAAGCTTTCTCGTGGTAAAGCAGATCCTAAAGTTACCAACCAAATGATTAGAGAAGAACTCGAAAAATAAATGATGAAACGATTATTTTCAGCTTTAAGCATCTTCATACTGGCTTTAACAGCCTGCCAACCTAAGATGAAAACTCCAGAAGGAGATTTTACCATTCACGCAGAGGTGGAAGGTGCAGACACCATTATCTTTGAAAAAATAGAGGCTGATAATTTACTGCTAATTGACACTCTTTTTCCTGTTGACGGAGAGTTTGTAGCTGCAAATAGTCTTGAAGGCTCAGCATTTTTTCTTTTGCGAACTCCCGAAGGTGAAGGGATAAATCTATTGATTGAGAAAGGAGAAAAAATAGAGATTACCGGAAACAAATCGGAATGGGATAACAACTACATTGTTAAGGGGTCAAAGGGCTCAAGTCAAATCCTGGAGCTAAACAAGAAGCTTAACACTTTTGAAACAAATATCAATCTGATCTACGAAGAAGCCAAAGAAGCTCAAAAGGAAGATTTCATTGATATTCAAGATCGCTTCAATAAGATTCTTGAGGGACACACGGATTACTTAAAAGCTTTCATTGACTCAAATTTAGAATCTAAAATTTCTATTCTTGCACTTTTTCAAGCGGTAAAAGGAGAAAATATTCTCAATCTGCATAATGATTTTGATTACTACGAAAAGGTAAGTCAAAGTTTTCAAAACAACTGGCCGGGCTCATCTCACACGCAACTTCTAATTAAAATAGTTGAAACGGCGTATGCTCCTGATTTCACGATGACGGACATAAATGGGGAATTGTTTTCTCTTAGTGCGCACAAAGGCAAGCTCGTACTTCTTGATTTCTGGGCTTCATGGTGTAAACCTTGTAGAGATGCCAATCCAAAAATTGTAGAGCTCTACCATAAATACCATAATAATGGATTGGAAATGGTAAGTATTTCTTTAGATGGTATTCCCCAACAAGCAACACCAAAACAAGACTGGGAAAAAGCTGTCAAAGATGACCAGTTAACATGGACTCAGGTGAGCGATCTAAAAGGCTGGGAATCTGAAATACTGAATAAATACAATTTTAGAAGCATTCCTTTTACGATCTTAGTTAACACAAATGGACAAATCATTGGGGAAAACCTTCCCATAGAAGTTTTAAATACAAAAATTGCAGAAATATTAAACCAATAAATGTCGCTGAAAACAAAAACATATTTTGCCTCCGATTTTCATTTAGGAGTTCCTGATCATGCAGAAAGTATCAAGAGAGAACGCAAGATCATTTCCTGGCTAAATGAAATTCAAAAGGATGCCAAAGAAATTTATTTGGTAGGCGATGTGTTCGACTTTTGGTTTGAATGGAAGCGTGCTGCACCTCGTGGTCATGTGCGTATTTTGGGAAAGCTCGCGGAAATTTGTGATGCAGGAATCCCTGTTCACTTCTTTACGGGAAATCACGATTTGTGGACTTTTGGCTATCTGGAAAAAGAGATTGGATTACAGGTTCACCGAGCCCCAATACAAGTTGAACTACAAGGAAAAAAATGCTTTATCGGACACGGCGATGGTTTAGGACCCGGAGATAAGGGCTACAAATTTTTGAAAAAAATATTTACGAATCGTATTTGTCAATGGCTTTTTTCGAGACTGCACCCTAATGCTTCTTTTTGGTTAGCAAGCTATTTTTCGGACAAAAGCAGAATTTCCAATGTCGATACTGATGAGATCTTCAAAGGCGAAGAAAATGAATGGCTGGTTCGTTATTCCAAAGATGTTTTAACTAAAGAACATTTCGACTATTTTATTTTCGGGCACAGACACCTTCCTTTGGACATAAAACTCTCCGATAATAGTCAATACATTAATCTGGGTGAGTGGGTAAACTACAATTCTTATGGTGTCATGGAAAATGGGCTTCTCAACCTGAATTTCTACGACTCGAAGTTCTCGAAACCGGTAAACCATTAAACTAGCAATCAGCTTTCAGGTATCAGTAATCAGCACTCCGAAGGGGTGAGACTAACCAACAAAAGCTGTAAGCCTTTGTGACACAAAACCAAAAACAAACTTTTGTTCGAACAGTTATCGAGACAGGATGACAAATTAGAGAGTCTGGTGACTCACCTTTTTTATCAGATCAGCCAAACGATTTGAATAGCCCATCTCATTGTCGTACCAGGAAACAATTTTCACCATTTTACCAAGTACAGAAGTCAGCTGAGCATCAAACAAAGACGAAGCCGGATTCCCTAAAACATCCGCAGAAACAATAGGGTCTTCAGTGTACGCTAAAAAACCTCGGTGAGATCCTTTAGATGCCTTCAAAAAGACTTGATTTACCTCTTCTATGGTACATTCTTTTTTGACGATAAATGTAATATCCGTTAAAGAACCGTTGGGCACCGGTACTCGCATACCACAACCTCCTATTTCAAGGTGAGGAAATATTTTTGTAATGGCTTTTGCTGCACCGGTAGTGGTAGGAATAATGGATAAGGCTCCTGCTCTGGCTCTTCGCAGATCTTTATGTGGAGTATCTTGTAAACTTTGATCTTTGGTGTAGGAATGCACGGTAGTGATGTAGGCCTGCTCTACGCCAAAATTTTCGTCGATAAGTTGCACCATGGGTGCAGCACAATTGGTTGTACAAGATGCGTTGGACAGGATGACATCACGATTATTTATCATGTGATCATTGACACCCAAAACGACCATCTTCACATCGTCTCCTTTAGATGAGGCTGCCAAAATTACCTTTTTAACTCCTGCCTTGATATGCTTTTCCAGATCGGATTTCGTGAGAAACTTACCCGTAGATTCAATAACCACATCGCAGTTTGTCCACGAAAGGTTTTCTAATGCTGACTCATGGGTCAATGTAACAGACCGGCCGTCAACAAGTATGGCTTTATCTGAAACCTTAATGTCGGCATTAAATGTTCCGTGGACGGAATCGTATTTTAAAAGATGAGCTAAGGATCTTGCATCCGCCACATCATTAACAGCAACAACCTCCACTCCTTCGCGCTCTTGCAATACACGAAAAAGGGTTCTGCCTATTCTTCCAAATCCATTAATACCTATTTTAATATTTTTCATAATTCAAAACTAAAAAAAGAGGCAGCAGCCTCTTTATTATTTTAAATGTTTTTCTGCTTTGTACGATGACCTTACCAAAGGTCCGCTTTCTACGTATTGAATTCCCAATTCCAGGCCAATTTCTTTGTACTTGGCAAACTGCTCAGGGGTGACAAATTCTTTTACTGAAAGGTGTTTGGGTGTGGGTTGTAAATATTGACCAAGTGTTAGTACATCCAATCCAACCCCTACCAGGTCCTTCATGGCTTCAATAACCTCTGCTTCGGTTTCACCTAAACCAAGCATAATGCCTGTTTTGGTACGCATACCACCTTCTTTCAGATATTTCAAAACTTCTAAAGAACGTTCGTAACGAGCTTGTATGCGAACAGAACGTGTTAAGCGTTTAACGGTTTCAATATTGTGAGAAACAACTTCCGGAGCTACATCAACAATACGTTGAATCTGACCTTTGTCCCCTTTAAAATCGGGAATTAGTGTTTCCATAGTCGTAGTCGGACTTACTCTTCGAATGGCTTTAACTGTATCTGCCCATATGATAGAACCACCGTCCTTGAGATCATCGCGATCTACAGAAGTGATAACGGCATGTTTTACTTCCATCAATTTTACAGACCTCGCTACTCTTTCTGGCTCAGCCCAATCTACCGCTAAAGGTTTTCCCGTAGCTACTGCACAAAAACCACAAGATCGGGTACAGATGTTCCCCAAGATCATAAACGTGGCAGTACCTGCGCCCCAACATTCACCCATATTCGGACAGTTCCCACTTTCACAAATGGTATGAAGCTTATGATCCGTAACCAACTTACGAACTTTTTTGTAGCTCTGACCTGTAGGTAGCTTAACGCGTAACCACTTTGGTTTACCTTGTTGCTTTTCTTTTTTCTCTATGGTAGTCTCTGTTGCCATCGATTCCGTTTTACGGGACAAAATTAGGGAATATCCTATGAATGTGTATCTAAAGTTTTGCTTTTATCGCTTCCAGGTCTATTGAATTATGTGATGCATGGTAGGTGCAGTTTCCTTTTTGAATAAACAATAGTTGTGGCGATTGATGTGCTACATTGAAATCTAAAACCAATTGATCGGAAATTGACCGATAGGTAATCAGATCCAAATAAAATGCCTGTACACCATCCAAGTCAAAATTTCGTTCTAAACGACTTTTTGCCATGCTCGAAATAGAACAACGTGTGCTGTGCTTAAACACAAGAAAAGGCTCTGATCGTTCCAGAGCCTCGCTTATTTGTGAATAGTCTTTAAGGGCTATCCAATTCATTTACGAATTTCTTTGTGGTGCTTCAATTTGTGTTACACCCGGACATTTAGCCTTTACACAACAAGACTGAACAGCCAAAGCAACAATAAACAAAGCGGCAATAAATACAAGCTTTTTCATGTTTTTCGGTTTTTTAATAAGGAACAAAAATACTAAATTTTTATCAGGCAAAAGGAATGCCATAAAATAAAGACACCTCGCCTTTAAAATAGATCGAAAATCTTGAAGGTCACAAATTGTTACCATAAGACTCAGGATGAAAACAACCAACAACTAACAACCAATCACATAAATCACTTATTTTTGATGTATGGTTGAAACCTTAAACGCTTCGTGGAAAAAATATTTGAAAAACGAATTTGAAAAAGACTATTTCAAAACGCTTTCTTCGTTTGTAGAAAATGAAAGAAAAACACACAGCGTTTTTCCACCTTCCGAATTAACTTTTGCAGCGCTTAATAAAACAAGTCTTGAAGAAGTGAAAGTGGTCATTCTGGGTCAGGACCCGTATCACAATCACAGTCAGGCAAATGGCTTAAGTTTTTCAGTACCCAATGGTATCAAAATCCCTCCTTCACTAAAAAATATTTTCAAAGAGTTGCAAAGCGACATGGCTTGCAAGGTTCCTACTTCCGGAAATTTGGAACCGTGGACAGAACAAGGTGTTTTGCTTTTAAATGCGACATTGAGCGTAAGAGCACACGAACCGGGATCACACCAAAAAAAGGGATGGGAAATGTTTACCGATAAAATTATTACGCTGATCTCTGAAAAATGCGAACATATCGTCTTTATTCTTTGGGGGAATTTCGCTCAACAGAAGGTTAAATTGATCGATGAAAAGAAACATTTCATCATCAGATCGGTGCATCCATCGCCTTTTTCAGCGCGAAATGGATTCTTTGACTCCAAACCTTTTTCTAAATGCAATGAATACTTAACTTCGGTGAGCAAAGAAACTATTGATTGGAATTTAGCTGATGATTGTCAGCAATTGTCAATCTTAGATTAGATCTTCGCATAAAAGATAATTATGGAAATACTCTACTTACTCATTGGATTGGCTGCCGGAATCAGCATTGGTGTTTTGTACAGCAGAAGCAAAACATCAAAAAACAGTCATGGTGCAGACTTGAATAAATATGTTTCGAAGGAGCTTTATGCTTCCGAAAAAGAGCGTTCTGAAAAAGTAGAAAAAGAAAATCGCGAAAAGGAAGAACTGATTGGAAATTTAAAGGCAGATGTTTCTTCAAAAAACACGCTCATCGACACGTTAAATTCAAAACTCGATGAGGAAGGTAAGCGTTTAATTGAGCAACAAAAGCAGTTGCAAACGCAATTCGAAAATATGGCAAATCAGATCTTAGAGAAGAAATCAGAAAAGTTTGCCGAGCAAAACCAGAAAAATATCGATCAAATTCTAAAACCTCTGGGCGAAAAAATTAAAAGTTTCGAAGCGAGTGTGGAAGATAAATACGTTAAAGACCAAGAAAACAGAGGCCGCCTTTCTGAGCAAATAAAACTGTTGCAAAAAGCCAACTTACAAATTAGTGAAGATGCCAATAATCTGGCAAAAGCTCTTAAAGGCGATTCTAAAGTTCAAGGGGATTGGGGCGAATTGCAGTTGGAAGTTTTACTTGAGAAATCGGGTTTAAATAAGGGGGTTCATTTCCGTACACAGAATTCTATGAAAGATGAGGAGGGGAACGACAAACGGCCTGACTGCATCATTGATCTGCCCGATCACAAAAACTTAATTATTGATTCCAAAGTATCA
>JANXFM010000165.1 GCA_024959975.1 Flavobacteriales bacterium | reverse complement strand
CCTGTCGGCAAAGGCAGGTTCAGAATGACCTGTACTAAATTTCTTTCTCCTGCATAACAATTATTAATTAGTCATTAATAATCATATTTATCATTCCAGCGTGTTTTTAAGAACGCTCGCATCGACGCTTCTCTGGGATTGTTTCCGGGTTCAAAGAATTTCTGACCACGAACTTCATCAGGAAGAAACTCTTGTTCTACAAAGTTGTTGGCATAATCGTGAGCATACTTGTAGTCCTTTCCGTAATCCAGGTCTTTCATCAACTTGGTGGGTGCATTTCTTAAATGCAATGGTACTGATAAAGAGCCGGTTTGCTTCACAGTCATTTGAGCTTTATTAATTGCCATGTATGCAGCATTACTCTTTTCAGAACTTGCCAAATAGGTAGCACATTGCGAAAGTATGATCCTACTCTCGGGCATTCCTATGGTACGCACTGCCTGAAAGCAATTGTTTGCCATAATAAGTGCTGTCGGATTTGCATTCCCTATGTCTTCACTTGCTGAAATTAATAATCGTCTGGCAATAAACTTTACATCTTCTCCCCCTTCAATCATTCTGGCCAACCAATACACAGCAGCATTTGGATCGCTTCCTCGAATAGATTTTATGAGTGCAGAAGCAATATCATAATGTTGCTCTCCACCTTTGTCGTAAGAAGCGATTACTTGTTGTGCATGGCGATTTACCAGGGCATCATCAATAATAACTTTGCCGGTAGCTTCGGCATTTACAATAAGTTCAAAAACATTTAAAAGTTTACGCGCATCACCTCCGGAAAGCCTTAATAGAGCCTTATCTTCTTTTATGGTAATATCTTTCTTAGCCAATTTCTCATCCTCAGAAACAGCTCTTTTCAATAAGTTTTGCAGATCTTCTTTAGAAAAATGTTCCAATGTGTAAACCTGACATCTGGAAAGCAAGGCAGGAATTACCTCAAAAGACGGATTTTCGGTAGTGGCACCAATAAGCGTCACCACACCGGTTTCTACAGCACCTAAGAGCGAATCTTGTTGGGACTTGCTAAAGCGATGGATCTCATCGATAAACAATACGGGGCTTTCTGTTCCGAACAAACCTCTGCCCTTTGCTTTTTCGATGACTTCACGTACATCTTTAACCCCGGAATTTATGGCACTTAAAGTGTGAATTTCCCTGTTGAGTTGTTGCGCAATAATTTGTGCTAAGGTGGTTTTACCAACTCCCGGAGGACCCCATAAGATCAGGGAAGGTAAAACTCCCGATTCCATAGCCTGACGAAAAACGGTTTCTTTTCCCACTAAGTGAGACTGCCCGATGTATTCTTCGAGATTTACAGGTCGTAATCGTTCTGCTAAAGGCTTATTCATAGGTATATCTTATGCTGAATCAAATATAAATTAAAAAACAAAAGCCCCTCAAAATTGAGCGGCTTTTGTAATCCGTGTTTTATTTTAAAAAACCTTATTTCACTTCTTCAAAATCTACATCTGTTACATCTTCTGTAGCAGGTTCAGCTTCTTGAGCTTGAGCCTGATCATCAGCTCCGGCTTCATTTGACTGTGCATACATCTCTTGAGAAGCAGCCTGGAAAATTTGATTTAAAGCTTCCATAGCTGTGTCAATAGCAGGAATATCCTGAGCTTCATGCGCTTTTTTCAATTCCGCAATGGCATCTTCAATAGGTTGTTTTTTGTCTGCAGGCAATTTATCACCAAACTCAGCGATTTGCTTTTCTGTTTGGAAGATCATCTGATCTGCAGCGTTCAACTTATCAACTTTCTCTTTTACTTCTTTATCAGCGTCCTCATTGGCTTTTGCCTCATCACGCATTTTTTGGATCTCTTCATCGGTTAATCCTGAAGAAGATTCAATTTTTATGTGTTGTTCTTTGCCCGTAGATTTATCTTTTGCAGAAACTTTCATAATACCGTTGGCATCAATATCAAAAGAAACTTCAATTTGTGGAACACCTCTTTGTGCCGGTGGAATATTATCTAACTGGAAACGACCAATTGTTTTGTTATCAGCTGCCATCGAACGTTCTCCCTGAAGCACGTGAATATCTACTGCCGGTTGATTGTCGGCTGCAGTAGAGAATACCTGAGATTTGTTGGTAGGAATGGTTGTATTTGCATCGATAAGCTTTGTAAATACAGCACCCATAGTTTCTATCCCTAAAGAAAGAGGTGTAACATCCAATAAAAGAACGTCTTTTACTTCTCCTGTTAATACACCACCCTGAATAGCTGCACCAACAGCAACAACCTCATCCGGATTAACTCCTTTAGAAGGCTTCTTACCGAAGAACTCTTCAACGATAGCCTGAATGGCAGGAATACGTGTTGAACCACCTACTAAAATCACCTCATCAATTTCGTTTTTGTCTAAGCCTGAATCAGCCAAAGCTTTTTTACAAGGTGCAACAGAGCGTTGAATTAATGAATCAGCAATTTTCTCAAAATTAGAACGCGTTAGAGTTCTTACCAGGTGCTTAGGACCTGAAGCTGTTGCAGTAACATAAGGTAAATTGATCTCTGTTTGCGTTGAAGAAGACAATTCTACTTTTGCTTTCTCTGCAGCTTCTTTTAAACGTTGAAGTGCCATAGGATCTTCACGAAGATCAATAGATTCTTCAGCTTTAAATTCTTCAGCCAACCAGTCGATGATCACCTGATCGAAGTCATCACCACCTAAGTGTGTATCACCATTGGTAGATTTAACTTCAAATACGCCATCACCCAATTCAAGAATGGAAATATCGAAAGTACCACCCCCAAGGTCAAATACTGCGATGTTTACATCTTTATCTTTTTTATCTAATCCGTAAGCTAATGCTGCTGCGGTAGGTTCGTTAATAATACGACGAACTTTTAATCCTGCAACCTCACCTGCTTCTTTGGTAGCATGTCTTTGTGAGTCGTTAAAGTAAGCCGGAACAGTAATTACTGCTTCAGTAACATCCTGCCCTAGATATTCTTCAGCGGTTTTCTTCATTTTTTGAAGAACCATTGCTGAAATTTCTTGTGGCGTGTACAAACGACCATCAATATCTACACGAGGTGTATTGTTGTCTCCTTTTACCACTGAATAAGGTACGTTCTTAATTTCTTTAGCACACTTATCAAATGATTCACCCATAAAACGCTTAATAGAAGAAATCGTTTTTTGAGGGTTTGTAATTGCCTGACGCTTTGCCGGGTCACCCACTTTACGCTCACCACCTTCTACAAAGGCAACAATTGATGGCGTTGTTCTTTTTCCTTCCGCGTTAGCGATAACTACGGGTTCATTACCTTCCATTACCGATACACAAGAGTTTGTAGTACCCAGGTCAATTCCGATAATTTTACTCATATCTTTAAGTTTAATTAATTTCTATTTTTTTCACTTAGCTTAAGTCAATCATTGTGCCATTAGAAAAATGTAGCTTT
>JANXFM010000056.1 GCA_024959975.1 Flavobacteriales bacterium | reverse complement strand
AACAGAAGAATAAGCGATACCTACGGCAAAACTAGTTCCTGATAAGCCAAAAGCTAAACTGCACAGCGCATAGCTAAAAAAACTATCTGCATAAGAGAGGGCATACACCGGCAATGCACAAAACAGCAACAAAATGGTGAAAACAGGTTTCCCTCCAAATTTGTCTGTTAAAAGACCTGCAGGAAGACGAAATAACGCTCCTGTAAGAATTGGGATCCCGATTAACCAACCCACCTGAATAGAAGTCCAGTTGTATACCTGATTATCTACTAAAAAAGTAACTAAGACTGCATTGATCAACCAAACTGAAAAGCAAATTGTAAATGCAAACGTGTTCATAAAGAGCGCTTTATTTGCTTTTTTTGGATTCAATAGTTGATTCATCTCTAGGGGGTTTTTTGAATTATTTTACAAAAATACGTAAAAAATTCTACAAACTAAGTATTTATACGTAAAAAAATAAGTATCTTTGTCCTGTTTCAGTCTAAATGGTGTTTACCTTTTATAGCTTTTTTTAAGCTTCCAGGAAATTTTACTAGGGCTGTGAGCTAGATTATCTGTTGTGATGTTAATCTATCTGAAAGTGATCTATAAGTAAAACACTTTGGCAAGTATCGCTATATTTGCAAAAACATAACGAAAATGATCTCTGTATCGAAAGCCTTACATATTATCAACTCTCAAGCCCTTATTTTAAGGGAGGAAGAAGTGTCTTTAAATGATGCGCTTGGGGCTGTTTTGTCGAAAGATATATTTTCTACGATCAATATGCCGCCATTCAGGCAATCGGCTATGGACGGTTATGCCCTAAAATGGAGTGAAGAAACGGATTATCAGCTTACCTATGAATCTCAGGCGGGAAATGCGAATCTCTATTCTTTGAAGGAGAAGGAAGCTGTAAGGATATTTACGGGTGCTTTGGTTCCGGATGAAGCGGATACGGTGGTCATGCAGGAACATGTGGAACAGACGGGTAAAGGACTTTCTATTCATAAGATGCCTTCTAAATATGCGAATATTCGTGAAATGGGAGAGCAAATTCAGGCAGGGGACATCGCCCTGCAAAAGGGTGCTGTACTCAATGCGGCAGCCATTGGATTCTTAACTTGTTTAGGCGTACAAAATGTGTCGGTTTATCAGCGTCCTAAAGTCGGTATTTTGGTTACCGGTAATGAATTACAAAGTGTGGGTTCGTTACTTCGGAAAGGGAGCGTTTATGAAAGTAATTCCACGATGTTAAAAGCTGCTTTACAGGAAGCAGGAATTACAGAAGGGGTTGAAATTTTAAGGGTAAGTGATGACCTGGAAAGTACGAAGACTTGTATCAAAAATCTTTTGGAAAAAACAGATCTGTTGCTGATATCCGGTGGTATATCTGTAGGAGATTACGATTTTGTCAAAGAAGCCCTCACAGACAATCAGGTTGATGAATTATTTTACAAGGTCAATCAAAAGCCGGGCAAACCCTTGTGGTTTGGAAGAAAAGATTCCACTTGTGTGTTTGCACTTCCCGGAAATCCGGCTTCTGTTTTAACTTGTTTTTATGTGTATGTGTATCCTTTGATCCAAAAATGGAAAGGATATCAAAATACTTCTTTGGAAAGAATAATTGCACGATGCACCTCAAAGCTACCGAACAAATCGGGGAAGACGATTTTTTTGAAAGCGGCTATTTCTCAAAAAGGAGAGGTAACACCGCTTCAAGGGCAAAGTTCGGCGATGATGCATACCTATGCTTTAAGTAATGCTCTAATCTGTGTGCCTGAAGAAAAAGAATTGATAGAAGTTGGTGAGGAAGTAGAATGCATAAAATTAACACCATGAAAGTAAAAAGTAGAATATGGATTGAAAAAGACAATACCCCTTTTCTGGGCTATGGACGTATTCAACTTTTGAAAGAAGTGGATAAAACACATTCTATGAGTGAGGCAGCCAGATCTTTAAATATGTCCTATAAAAAGGCCTGGAGATTACTTAATGAAATTAATTCCTCTGCCAAAGAACCGGTTTTAGATAAACAAATCGGAGGTAAGCATGGTGGCGGAACCCACATAACACCTTACGGCAAAGGTTTAATTGAACGTTTTGAGAAATTAAATGAAGCCTGTATCGGTTTTTTAGAAACAGAATTTAAAAACTGGGAATGATGGGTGGAATAAGTCTAGAGATCATCGGGGTGTTTTGCATACTCTTAGTTGTAGTTGCTTTTCTTTATGCCAGTGTAGGGCATGGCGGGGCAAGTGGTTATATTGCCCTGATGAGTATTTTTTCTTTTCCCATAGCTTTTATTAAACCAACTGCTTTATTGCTCAATATTTGCATATCAGGCATTGCATTTTGGTTTTTTAGAAAACATAAACACTTTAAGTGGAACTTGTTTTATCCCTTTGCTCTGACCTCTATACCCGCTTCTTTTTTAGGGGGGTATCTAAATGTTGACCCAAGCTTGTACAAGCAGGTTTTGGGAGTGGTTTTATTCATAGCTACTTTGCGTATGCTGGGGTTTTTAGGAAGAGAAAAGGAGACAAAAAGGAAGCTCAATACTTCCTCGGCTTTACTTTTAGGTTGTGGTATCGGTTTCTTTTCCGGTATGATAGGCATCGGAGGAGGGATTATACTGAGTCCTGTACTCGTGTTGTTGGGATGGGCGAATTTGAAAGAAGCTGCAGCAGTATCGGCACTGTTTATATTTGTAAATTCTGTATCAGGGCTTTTGGGTTATGCATCCCATTATCCTTTAACAACAGAATACTTGCTATTTATTCCGGTTGCTTTGATCGGAGGTAGTTTGGGTGCTCTGTATGGAAGTGGGAAGTTTCCTGATCATGTACTAAAATACACGCTTTCGTTTGTACTGATTATTGCTTGTGTAAAACTTATGGTCTTATGATGCAAAACTTTTCTACTTACATATTATGCGGCGGAAAAAGTTCCCGGATGGGGTCTGATAAAGGTCTGGTGATGTATAAAGGAAAAACCTTTATTCAACGGATATTAGAGGCTGTTACTCCGGTTTGTGATTCAATTTGTCTGGTCACAAATAATCATGCCTATGCCTCATACAATTATCCTCTTGTCCCGGATGTTATTTCTGAAAAAGGACCGGTAGGGGGTATTTATACGGCTTTAAAACATTCGTCAACACCCTGGAATTTGATCTTGAGTTGCGATGTGCCTATGCTTACTACGGAAGTTTTACAAACTTATTTGTTAAACGAATCGCCGGATACGGCTATTACCTATTTGTCCGATGGTCGTAAAAATAGTCCTTTGATAGGTTTGTATGCCCAACATTTGGTGGGAAACTTTGAACAGGCCCTTAGAAAAGATCATTTGAAATTGTTAGATCTGATACATATCCTGCCGCATAGTCAGGTTACAGTTAAGCCGGAAGAGGCTTATGCCATACAAAACATCAATACACCAACTGAACTCAATCATTTAATGTAGGCCTATGAGTGAAAAATCAAGTAAAATACCAAAAGTAATTCTTGTAGGAGCAGGTCCCGGAGACCCCGATCTGATGACTTTAAAAGCTGTTAAAGCATTGAAAAAAGCCCATGTGGTTTTGTATGATGCACTGGTTAATGAATCTGTATTGGATCATGCCCCGAATGCCTTAAAAGTATTTGTAGGAAAACGAAAAGGTATGCACAGTTATTCTCAGGATCAGATTAATGATCTATTGGTAAAATATGCGCGAGAATACGGATCTGTGGTGCGTCTGAAAGGAGGAGATCCTTTTGTTTTTGGAAGAGGGAAAGAAGAAACCGATTACATTGAATCCTTTGGGATTAAAACAGCCATTATTCCGGGAATTACTTCTGCGATAGCCGTTCCGGCTGCTATTGGTATTCCGGTTACTCACAGAAAATTTACGGAAAGTTTTTGGGTGATCACCGGAACAACTTCCAGCAGAGAAATTTCAAGTGACATCCATTTGGCAGCGACTTCAAATGCTACGGTAGTCGTATTAATGGGAATGAGTAAGCTTGCAGAGATCGTAGAAATTTACAAACAAAATCATCGGCATGAAACGCCCATTGCAGTCATACAAAACGGCACGAAAGATGAAGAGATGTCAGGTGTAGGAAGCATCGAAACCATAGAGGCTATTGTGGCAGAAAAAAAACTCGCTTCCCCTGCTATTATTATTATAGGTGAAGTTGTAAGAGGACACGAAAGTATGTTAACCTACTTTACAGAAGCCTTTATTGAAGATGATTTTATTTATCAAAACTTAGATATTACCCCTTAAAAAAAGTGATATGGAACGAAATGAATTGTATCCCATTTTTGTAAAAGTACATCAGCTTAATGTGCTCATTGTTGGTGGTGGGAATGTAGGTTTGGAAAAACTTTCTTTTTTGCTAAAGTCGAGTCCTAACGCTCGGGTGGAAGTTGTGGCACTTTCTTTTTTAGATGACTTAAGAGCTTTAGTTGCTAAACATCCAACGGTAACATTAACCAGTAAAGCTTATGATTCTTCCGATCTGGAAGGGAGGCATCTTGTTATCGGTTGTACAGATAAGTTAGAGGTGAATCTTCAAATTAACAGGGATGCCAAAGCGAGGTGTTTGTTAGTTAACATTGCTGATACTCCCGATCAATGTGATTATTATTTGGGAGGGATCGTTACCAAAGGAAATGTGAAAATAGCCATTTCCACCAATGGTAAATCGCCTACTATGGCAAAGCGTATCCGACAATTTTTGGAAGAAGTACTTCCAGATGACATCAATGAATTGGTTGACAATCTGAATAAATATCGGAAAACGCTGAAAGATGATTTTCAGGAAAAAGTGGAAATTATGAATAAACTGACTAGTAACCTGATCGATAAAAAAGAATAAACATGGCTGTGATCAGATATTTCGGACAAATTGCAGAAGCTACCGGATGTACCAAGGAGCAAATAAGTTTGGTGAATTCAGACTTAAAAGAACTTCTCCAAACCTTAAATGAGCAATATGGACTTGAAAGATTTCAAAAAAACATTGCCGTTAATCAGGTTATTGTTAATCCGGAGGATGCATACACGATACAGGATACGGATGAAATCGTCTTATTGCCTCCATTTGCAGGGGGTTAATTATTTGGTAGTACAGACACAAACTTAAAGATCAAGCATACGATGAAAAAAGTATTTATAGAAGGAGCTATAACTCCTGAGTTTATCGCTCAATCACTGGCCAAACACCAAACCAAACACAGTATTGGGGCGCACAATATATTTTTAGGACAGGTAAGAGCCGATGAGGTAGAGCAGCAAAAAGTAACAGGCATCGAATATACCTGTTATGAAGAAATGGCCAACCCTAAACTGGAGGCCATTAGAGAGGAAACTTTTCAGAAATATAATTTAACCTGTATGCACATCTATCATAGTTTGGGGCTTGTAAAAGCCGGGGAGATATGTTTGTTTGTATTTGTCTCTGCCAAGAGGAGGAAAGAAGTGTATGCTGCAACCGAGTATATTGTGAACCGGGTGAAAGAGGAAGTGCCGATCTTCGGAAAGGAAATTTTGGATAACGAAACACATCAGTGGAAAGAAAATCATTAAGATCATGGTAGATATTACACATAAGACAACAACGCTACGAAAGGCGACTGCTTCTGCCCGGGTAAAAGTAAGTAAGCCTGAAACGATAGAAGCCCTTCAACAAAATACCGTACCCAAAGGTAATGTGTTTGAAATGGCTAAAACGGCGGGACTTTTTGCCGTTAAAAATACCCATACGGTTATTCCCGATTGCCATCCGCTCCCTGTGGAGTTTACTTCTGTTGATTATGAAATTGAAGACCTTTATATCAACATCATTTTTACCGTTAAGACGGTGTATAAAACAGGGGTAGAGGTAGAAGCCATGCACGGTGCATCTGTGGTGGCACTTACAATGTATGATATGCTTAAGCCTATTGACAAGCAGATCGAAATACAAAATATCAGATTGCTTCATAAGCAGGGAGGTAAAAGTAGTTATCAAAATAACTTTGCCGTTCCGATCCGGGCAAGTGTAATCGTCTGTTCCGATTCCGTATCGGCAGGAAAAAAAGAGGATCGTGCCGGACAGGTGATTATGGAGCGGCTCAAGCAACATGACATAGAAGTGGTCAATTATGATATTATTCCCGATGAGGTAGAACAAATCCGGGAAAAAGCCGTGAAATACGCTTCGGATCATCAGCTCATAATTTACACGGGAGGAACCGGACTGTCGGATAGAGACGTAACACCCGAAGCATTGGAATCGATTTTGGAACGCCGTATTCCGGGTATTGAAGAGGCGATCCGAAATTACGGACAAGATCGCATGCCGTATTCCATGCTGTCCAGAAGTGTGGCAGGGACGCTTGGTGATTGTCTGATCTTAGCCCTCCCGGGTTCTACCAATGGCGCAAAAGAATCTATGGATGCGGTTTTTCCGCATATAAAACACGTGTTTAAAGTACTAAAAGGATATTCTCATAATGGCTGATAAACCGGATATATTAACTGATACTCTTGGGCGAAAGCACAACTATTTGCGTATTTCCATTACGGAAAAATGTAATTTACGTTGTACCTATTGCATGCCTGCCGAAGGCTTGCCCTTACTGCCTAAAAAGCACTTAATGACCTGTGATGAAATTTATTCCATTGCGCAGATTTTTGTGAAATACGGGGTAAATAAGATCCGTTTGACCGGAGGTGAGCCACTGGTGAGAAAAGATTTTACAAAGATTCTTGAACGATTAACATCCCTGCCTGTTGACGTATCTCTGACAACCAATGGTGTTTTAGTAGATCGTTATATTGAAACGTTTAAAACCTACGGAATTTCTACTCTTAATGTGAGTCTGGACACTTTACAAGCCGATAAATTTGTGACGATCACCAAACGTGATCAGTTTAAACAAACCTATCAAAACATTCAATTATTAATTCGTGAAGGGTTTGATGTAAAATTGAATGTGGTGTTGATGAAGGACTTTAATGAAGATGAAATTACAGACTTTGTTGCCTTAACTCGTGATTTGCCCATATCGATACGTTTTATAGAATTTATGCCTTTTAATGGTAATAAATGGGATAAATCTCGCCTGGTAACACAAAAAGAAATTTTAGAACGTGTGGCCGAACATTTTGGAGAAAATGGGCTATTTCCTTTGAAAATTGAGGCAAATGCCACGGCTAAAAATTACAAAATAGCCGGTCATAAAGGTACGTTTGGGATTATCAGTTCTGTGAGTAATCCGTTTTGCGACAGTTGCAACCGCATACGTCTAACGGCCAACGGTAAAATTAAAAACTGCCTGTTTTCTAACGATGAGCTGGATCTGCTTACCCCCTTTAGGGATCAACAGCCCCTGGAAGAGCTCATAGCGAAAGCTATTTTTAATAAAAAGGCCGTACGGGGAGGGATGACTACTTTCGACCAATTAAATGACCCGAAAAATCACAATCAAAATAGAAGTATGCTCGCGATCGGAGGCTGATAAGCCTTTATAATCTATGCGTTGATGTTACTCCCGAAAGTGTCTGTGTAGACTTAAACCTTCGTGATTATTTTCTTTTGAAAATCTGTTTTAGGAGCTTCACAAAGGGTGCAATCAAAATTATCGGGCAGATCTTCAAAAGAAGTTTTTGGTGCGATATCTTGTGTGGGATCCCCATATTGTGGGTCATAAATAGTCAGGCAGTCTGAACATTGATACACTTCATGTTCCATCATTTCAGGTGCTGTTTCCGGTAACGGTTTTTCTTCTTTTTCGTTCCCTAACTGTTCAAAATACAAGCGGCTTAGTTCCATTAATAAGCTTGGAAGTTCCACCATGTCTACATCCTGTACATGTACGATGTATTCTTGTTCGTTCGGGTCAAAATTTTTGGCATACAACAAATTGTAAGTATCACGAATTTTGTATTCCGACAGATCGCTTGGCGTTTGATTTTTTTCAATTACAATGGATGTAAAGTAATAGGTCGGTTTGATGTAATTCGTGACCCCAAAGGTTAAGCCATAGGTACTGATATCGTTCTGGTCGAAATTGGTAACGAGGTATTTTTTTAGCTTTAATGCATCCTCATCTGCTACGGGCAGATGCCAGTTGAGTTCCAGCATGGAGTGACGCACATTAATTCCATACTTCCCTAATAATTTTTCCCATTGTAGCTTAGAAGCTTTAGGAATGTCATTTACAATAAATGATTTCCAGGGGGTGATGGAAATTTTACCAATTTCACATGTCAGGCATAAGTCACACATGGCTTTTAGAAAATCCAGGCTGTAATGATTGTTCCGCCAATATAAGCCTAGCCAGTATTTGTCATTTCCTGTTCTGTGCATTCCTTCGTAATAAGGGAAGGGTTCAAAGGGTATTTCCAGGGGTTTATCAATGGTAATGTTATTGGTATCTTCGGCATCATTCACCAATTCAAATATGGTTTCGATGGTCTCCGGTTCTTCTACGAGAAGGTTCTCGATGGCCCGTGTTACTTTAGCCATGTCCCAACTGTAGATCAGCACCGGGTATGCAACTGTATCTTTCCAATGTGGTAATCTTACGTACAGATACCAATAGTCTTCATGCTCGGAAGCAATAAAATTGAGGTGCCCGGTAAATAAGGGTACTAAATTTTGTTTTGGGTCTGTAATGTTGACTTTTAGTATAGGGGTTTCTCTAAACTGTTCCAGTATGTATAAGTACTTGTCGCCGGTTAGCCATGCAGTGCTTGGGAGTATGTCACCGGAGACATAAGAAGAAATGATGTTCTGTTTTTTGGCATCGTTAGGGCTTACAACTTCAAAATCCTTAAACAATTTGAGTTGTTCTGCACTTACTTCTTCGGGAAATATAATATCCTGTCGTGAACCAAAAGAAATAGCCTTTAGACCGATATCTTCAGTCATTTGGCAGATAGACTTAAGCTCTCCCGGTGATAATACGCCACCTTTTATGATCAATCGTGATAAGACTTTCATTATACCGGTTCTTTTATGGTGTTGAGTATTTCTCTTACTTCTGTTTTACAACTACCGCAACCCAATCCGGCTCCGGTTTGTTTACATAGTTCCGTAAAGTCATCACAACCTCCGGTTATGGCTTCCTGTAAGTTACCTTCTCCAACCTGACTGCAGGAACAGATCAGCTTTCCTTTGACCGGTGTGCCGTTCGAAGTTCCACGCAACAGCTTTGTCCTTTTATCCGACAGCTCTACCTTCGCTTCGATGAGTGTTTTAAATTCGGCAAATTCGTTTTTATCACCGATGAGTATGGCACCGATCAACAGATCGTTTTTTACAATACATTTTTTATAATACCGCATGCGCATGTCTGCTAAAACGATCTCCTCACAACTGTCGTCATTCTCCGGGATGTTAATTTCTCCCAGGGTACATAGATCCAGGTCCTTGAATTTAAGAATATTCATGGCAACCGAACCTTTGTATTGACTGCTGATGTCTCCTGCGATGTAGTTCGCCAGAATACCCGCCTGTTCTTCGGCAGCAGAGGTAATTCCTAACAATCTGTTTTTGAATTCTGCGATCTCTCCAATGGCAAAAATATCAGGATCTGAGGTTTGTAAATGCTGATTGACTTTTATCCCACGTCCGCATACAATACCTGCCGATTTCCCTATTTCTATATTAGGGCGTGTTCCGATCGCATACACAACGGCATTAGACTGGAAAGAACGTCCACTTCTTAGGGTTATATTTAATACGCTTGGCTTTTCATCGTCAAATACGGTACTGACCTCATTTGAAAAATAGACCTGAATACCGAGATCCTGCACATGCATTGCCAGTAATTTACTGGATACAGTATCTAACTGACGTTCCATTAAACGCGAACTGCGTTGTACAATGGTAATGCTAACGCCTTGTTCTTTTAAGGCAGCGGCCAATTCCAGGCCTAATAATCCTCCACCTACAATAGTTACGTGTTTGTCGGGAGTAGGAGCATCAATGGCATTCAAATATGTTTTAAACCGGTCGGCATCGGGTTTACTTCTTAGGGTAAAGCGTCCGGGCAGGTCTAATTGAACATCTTTGGGAACGAAGGCCCTACTTCCCGTTGCCAGGATTAGTTTGTCGTATGGGTATTCGTTTCCAAAATTGTCTGTGACGCTTTTAGATTCACGATTTATTTTTTCGATGGTAACTTCATCGTGCATGTGAATGTTGAGCCTGGCAAGTTCTTTTTCTTTTATTTTTTGAAGTTGTTCCCAGGACAATTCATCTGTTACATATTCCGGTAATAATACCCTGTTGTAAAAGGAGTGTTTTTCTTTTGAAAACACATGAATTTCATCCTGCTCATTATGTTCGCGATAGTTTTGTATAAAACGGAATGCAGCTGCTCCGGCTCCGGCGATGACAATTTTATTCACCGGTTTTTCGTATTTGGAAACAGATATACGGGTGTATTTAAAATCCGGCTCTTTTGATATCGGATCAACAATGGTATTGGTCAGGTTGTTGGTTCTGTTGAGGTCGCTTTGAAGTTGTTTCCCCCAGTGCATCGGCAAAAACACAACACCTTGTCTCATGTTTTCTGTTAGTTTGGCTCTAACCCGAACCTTACCGTTTTTACTTTTTACTTCTACAACTTGTCCGTCCTGTATTTTATTTGTGTAGGCATCTGTCAAACTAATTTCCAGTACAGGGTTTGAGTAATGGGTTTGAAGCCGGGCTACTTTTCCTGTTCTCGTCATGGAATGCCATTGATCACGTATTCTTCCGGTGGTTAAGATCAGCGGGTATTCTTCGTTGGGTTTGTCTGAAACATTATGATCAAAAGCGGGTACGTTAAAAATAGCTTTTTGTGATGGGGTATAGAATTTTTTATCTTCAAAAAGGCGCTTAGTTCCCGGGTTGCCATAAGAGGCCACCGGCCATTGGAAGGTACCTTCATTTTTCAGACGGTCGTAGTTCAAATGGGAGATGTCAATATTTGTTCCCCGCGTCATGGCACAATATTCTTTATAAATGTCTTCGGTTTGAGCGTAATTAAACTCATCGAAGCCCATTCTTTGGGCAAAGTCACAGAGAATCTCTACATCCGGTCGGGCCTCACCCGGTGCATCTATAAATTTTGGTAAATAAGAAATCCGTCTTTCAGAATTGGTCATGGTACCTTCTTTTTCCAACCATCCTGCAGCCGGAAGGACCAGATCGGCATATTCTAAAGAATCAGATCTGTTAGAGATATCCTGAACAATGACAAATTTGGCTTTTTTTAATGCTTTTTCTATTCGGTGCATATTGGGCATACTCACCATCGGATTCGTACAGATGATCCATATGGCCTTCATTTTTCCCGACTCTAGCGCGTCGAACATTTCAGTAGCGGTGTATCCCGGTTTTGGAGAAATAGATTTTACCCCCCAAAAGTCTGCCACTTCCTGACGATGCGTTTCATTGCCCAGATCTTTGTGAACGGCTAATAAATTTGCCATTCCCCCGACTTCTCTTCCTCCCATGGCATTGGGCTGACCAGTAAGTGAAAGCGGTCCGGAACCGGGTTTCCCAACTTGTCCGGTAATGAGAGAAAGGTTTAGCAGTGCACAATTTTTGTTGGTTCCTATGGCACTTTGGTTTAGTCCCATTGCCCACATACTGATAAAACCTTTGGCATCTCCGATCATCAGGGCAGCCTTCTTAATTTCATCTACGCTTATACCACAGATCTTTGCCGCCTGTTTTAGGGAGGTGCTTTTTACCCGTTCTTTATAGGCTTCAAAATTTTCGGTATGTGCTTTGATAAATTTATCATCGATCTTTCTTTTGTCGATCAGGTGTCTTCCAATGGCGTGATACAAGGTTACATCTGTTCCGGGAATGATCTGTAGGTGTAGATCGGCGAACTGAGCTGTGTCTGTTTTCCGGGGATCTACCACAATGATCTTTACATTGGGGTTGTCTTCCTTGTGCTTTTCTAAGCGTCTGAATAAAATGGGGTGACACCAAGCCGGATTAGCTCCTGTAATCAGAAAACAATCGGCTAATTCAATATCCTCGTAGGCGATCGGAACAGAATCTTCTCCAAAGGTTTTTTTGTAACCGGCTACTGCTGAGCTCATGCAGAGCCTCGAATTGGTGTCAATATTATTGGTGCCTAAAAACCCTTTGCTGAGTTTATTGGCAATGTAGTATTCTTCTGTAAGGCATTGTCCCGATATGTACAGACCTACACTATCCGGTCCGTGTTTTTTAATTAGGGATTGAAACACATTTGCTGCCCGATCCATAGCTGCTTCCCAGCTTACCCGTTCTCTTGGGTAGGATTTATTCCATCGCATCTCAGGGTACAACAAACGATCAGAGGTGTCGTTCACTACGTAATGCAGATTCATCCCTTTGGAACATAGCATTCCTTTATTTACAGGGTGGTTTTTATCTCCTTCTACAGTGACGTTTTGTTGAAGGTCTTTGCTTACTTCTATCCCGCAGCCTACTCCGCAGTACGAACAAGTTGTTTTAACACTTTGCTGTTTCATATCG
>JANXFM010000109.1 GCA_024959975.1 Flavobacteriales bacterium | reverse complement strand
AAAAACGAGCCAATTGAAATTTGCAGGCTCACCGGTAAAATCCCAAGTCAATGTTTCCCATTCATTGGAAACCGTTGTTTGGGCATCTCTTTGTGCGTCACCATTTCCTTCCAATTTGAATTTAACGGTTGTTCCAACAGGAGCCGTTGTAAAAACTTTCATTGATATGGAACCCAAAGTAGAGAAGTCCAGGTTAGAAGTTAGTAGTATTTTACTTCCAGACCATTCAGCACCACCATTTCTGACGATCTGTGCTACAGTAGCACTGGTGTTTATGCCATTAGATTGTGGGTTAGCCAATACGGTTGCGGTACCTCCATCGAAGTCTACAAAATCAGATGTGGTAACGTCGTTTTCAAAATCTATGGGTAATGACTGTGAAAAAGCTAATGTTACCGTGAAAAATAAAGTAAATAGAGCGACTGCTTTTGTAATGTCTGTTTTCATAATAGGGGGTGTTTTTCTGTGAAAATATATTCAAATATAGTCATTCATTGCATGAAAAATATGGTTAAGGCAACTTTTTTCCAACAGAGGCGATGTATATTTTCATCCATTGTTCCATACTCATGTCAATATCTAAAGCTTCTATAGCATTTTCTATTCTTGAGATCTTTCCACTTCCGATAATGGGGATGATATGTGCTGGATGCTTTAACAACCAACAATAAATTATTTTGTCAATATGCTCAATGTCTAGTTCGTCAGCAACTTCAGCTAAACACTTAAATATTCGTTGTCCTTTTTCTCCTTCAGGATTTATGAGTTTGCCTCCGGCCAAAGGAGACCATGCCATAGGTTTTATTCTTTTTTCAAGAAAAAAATCCATGTTTCCATTATCGAAATGTTCCAAACAGAAAGGTGATATTTCCACCTGATTCGTTACCAAAGGATCATCTACGTAAGAACTCAGCATTTCATACTGCCGCGGGTTGAAGTTGGATACTCCAAAATGCAATACTTTTCCACTTTGTTTCAAATGCGAAAAAGCTTTAGCCACTTCTTCCGGATTAAAAAATGGTGATGGACGATGAAGTAAAAGTAGGTCTATGTAATCCGTCCTAAAATTTGCTAAGGAATTGTTTACGGATGAAATAATATGTTCATAACGATAATCATAATAGCCAATTTGCCGTTCAGGGAATTTATCTGAAACAAGTTTAATACCACATTTGCTAACGATTTTAATCTTATTTCGGAGTGCTTTTTTTATCGCTAAAGCATTTCCAAATTGTTTTTCACATTCATAATTACCATAGATGTCTGCATGGTCAAAAGTTGTGATTCCAAGCTCAACGATCTGTTGTGTTAATTTCAGCAATTCCTGATCTGACAATTTCCAATCAAGTAATCTCCAATGTCCGTGAACTAATGGTGAAATCTCCAAATGGTCTGCAAGTTTTACTTTTTTCATGGTAAGTTTGTTATTACAATAAGGGTTTATTCTAATAAAAATGTCTTAAAATAGGAGTTTTCGTTTGTATTTATTTCGATAAAATACATTCCCGTAGGAAGATTACTCAGGTCAATTTTTTGACGTCTTACTTTCTTTACCAATTCTCCCGTAGTATTGAAAACAGTTGCATTTTTAAATTTATCTGTTTTTAGCAATTGAATATTCAAAACCTTTTCAGTAGGGTTGGGGTATATTTTGACATACTCCGAATCCGGTGTATAGGATTCATCTGTAGATAAGGTAATATCAGATTTGTTAATGGTAAAATAATCCGTTATGCTTCCATTGTCTCTTAAAAATTTCACCGTTAAATTTTGTCCGGTCCCGGCATCGTTATCAAGTTCCAGTACACATGAACCCAGTTGATTAAGAGAACTATACATGGCTTTGTGGTTTAAAGATCCTCCGGATATTTTACCTGCAGAACCTGTTGTAATGTAAACAGCACCTTTCGTGTCTGTATTCGCTTTTGTATATGCTCCATCTGCCGAATCTTCTTTGCCGGATAAGTGTCCGTTACTTCCTACGGTGTGTGTAGTGGCATCAAAGCTGTAGGAAGTTCCGTAATGACCATTGATAAAATAAGACCTCTCGTAGGAGTGAGAATGACCACTTAGTATCAGATCAACACCATTACTTTCCAGTATGGGTAAAAAGTTTTCTCTCATTTTCCTTAATTGATTTTCAGTATCTGAATTATGGGAGCCTTTTGTGTAAGGAGGGTGGTGAAATATAGCTACGATCCAATCCTGATTTGTTGCCTGAATGTCTGAGCGACACCAATCCATTTGTGTCGTGCTGTTGTATAGTGTATATGATTCTAATACAATAAAGTGAATGTTTGCATAATCGAATGAGTAATAGGCTTCGGTTCCGGATGGGATACCACCTGCTTCCCCATGTTTTGGCAATGAAAAGATATCGTAGTATGGCCCGGATTGCGTGCTGGACGTAGCAGAATATCCGTCATGATTTCCTAAAGTAGACCATGATACTGATTTTTTTAGCATGTCTGAATACACATCAAACATGGCTGCTTGATATTCCGAATCCGTTCCGCTATTATAGGCATTGTCACCTAAAAATAACATCATATCTGTTTGGTTTGCAGCTTTCGGCGTACTTTCAACATAATTGTAGTACCTGTTTCTAACGTTTAACTGGTTTTGATTTCCAGTACCTGCATCTCCAAGGATCCAGGCTCTTACGAATTGCTTTGTTCCTGCTTCCGGAGCCGTCTTAACATACATTTCATTGTCTCCTGCCAGGTAAACACCATCTGAATTTGAAATTTCATAAAAATATTTTGTGTTTGGATCCAAACCACTTATTAATACTTCATGTTCAGTTGTTGGGGTATTTTCTGAAACCGTATCATTTAATGCGTTTAATGAGGTTCCATAATGAACCGAACTCTCGGTTGCAATATTCGTTCTCCATTTTAAGATCACACTGTTTGGAGTTCCGGACTGTAAATAAGGTCCTCTGCTAATTTCAGTTGACAACTCATCGTATGCCGTTAATTTAAAGTCAAAACTAATATCAGAGCTGGAAACTGATCGTTGGTGAATTTCTACTCCAATGACGTTGTTTCCTGTGACCAGATTGTTACTTACATTTTGAGATAACCAGGCATCTTCTCCAGAGTCTGAAACCGTAGCGATGGCATGCGAAAGGTAATTGTAAGTAGCGGGCATATTATCGCTCCATACTTTTGTGCCATTCAGGTAAACGACCATCCCATCATCTCTGATCGCCTTTAACACTAAGAGATTGTAGAGTGTATGATCTGATACATCAAATGATTTTCTGAAATAAGTTGTCGGGTATTTATTACCTGAACTCGGGCCATAACTAACT
>JANXFM010000019.1 GCA_024959975.1 Flavobacteriales bacterium | reverse complement strand
TTAATTCAAAAAAAATTAAATTCACATTTAATTATATACATATTGAGTTAAATCTATTGGTTAGCGTGGTAGTAGAGTTTAGAGTGTTTGGAAGCGAAGTGATTCAAATTATATTGTATTTGATAAAATTCTGATATCATTTGATTTTGTAATTTAATCTTGATTTTACTCCGGCATCTGTAAACCTTGCCTATTAATTGTTAGATATTAAGTGTTGATTTTTATCTGATTGGAACGTTTAGTAAATGTTATTGAATCAAAGGTTTGATTTTGTAAATTTAGTGTATTCTAATCCTTTAAATAGTAAGCTTGTATTATGAGGGAGTTAAATTGGTTTATTAAAGCTTACAATGATATAAGTAAGCGTGAGTTATTTGACGTGTATTCTCTGCGTCAGGAAGTTTTTGTTGTGGAGCAGGAATGCGCTTATCAAGATGTCGATGAGAAAGACAAATTTTCTTACCACTTAATGGTGTATGATAAAGAGCTTCTCGTAGCATATTTACGCATTGTGAATCCCGGAGTTTCTTATGTTGAACCTTCAATAGGTAGAGTGGTGACTAAATCAGCTTACAGAGGCTTTGGGCTAGGTCGAAAATTAATGGAAAAAGCGATTCATCAGGTCAAATTACTTTTTAATAAATCGAGTATTCGTATTTCTGCACAGCAATATTTAATTCCTTTTTATGAATCCGTTAATTTTAAAATTATTGGTGAGGCTTACCTGGAGGATAATATTCCTCACATTGAAATGTTATACTGTGAATAATTTTATTTTGAATTATAAAACTATTTTTGTGGTATGAATAAAGTAGTTTTTTTAGATCGAGATGGTGTAATTAATCGAGAGATTGGTGACTATGTATACCGTCTGAAAAATTTCGAATTGAATATTGGTTTAGAACAAGCTTTAAATCGCTGGAATGAGCTAGGCTATTCTTTTGCCATAGTTACGAATCAGGGGGGTATTTCAAAGTTGCTTTATACACGAAAGGAGGTAGGTACTATAAATAATTACCTCAGAAATTGGTTTAAGGAGAGAAATCTAAATCTGTTAACCATTTTGTATTGCCCACATCACAATTCTATTGAGGCATGTATTTGTAGAAAACCGAACTCATTAATGCTTGAAAAAATCATTGCCCGTTACAAAGTTTCTATAAAAGATTCTTTTATGATAGGAGATAGTTTAAGGGATATACAGGCTGCACAAAAAGTTGGGTTAAAAGCTTTTCAGATTGAAGCAAATAGTAATTTAAACGATTTAACACTATTTTGATGGTAAATTTAAACGGAACTCTTTTCCCGGCAGATCAAACTTTATTTAAAGCCGGAAACAGAGCATTTTTATATGGTGACCGACTATTTGAGACCATTCGTTATCAAAATGGTAAATTACTTTTTTGGGAAGATCATTATTTTAGAATGATGGGAGGTGCCTGTATTCTTAGAATGGAAATACCTATACATTTCAATATTGAGTTTTTTGAAGATGAGATCATTAAAACGATTGAGGCCTGTAAATTAGCTTCAAATTCTGCCAGAGTACGTCTGTGTATATATAGGGCAGATGGAGGCTTGTATAGACCCACAGACAGATCATTTGAATACTTGATTGAGGTAGAGAAACTTCAGTCGTCCGATTTATATTTAAATGACAAAGGTTTAGAGATCGATGTGTTTCACGATCATTTAAAGCCCAAACAAGCCTTATCTAACTTTAAAGGAGCGAACTCTATGATTAGCGTGTTGTCGTCTATTTACGCTCATGAAAATGGCTTAGATGAGGCAATCATCCTAAATTCAGAATCTCATATTTGTGAAACTACTGCATCAAACATTTTTGTAGTAATTGGCAAGAGTATCTACACACCTGCATTGAGTACGGGTTGTGTTGACGGAATTGTAAGAAAACAAATTATTGAAAACGCTAGTTCTTGGGGATATACTCTTGAAGAGAAAAATATGAAGACTTTTGAACTTATCATGGCAGACGAAATATTCCTCACAAATTCTATAAGAGGAATTCAGTGGGTAAGTGCTTATAAAAATAAAACCTACAGGAACGAAGTCACATCCGGTATTTTCGATAAGTTACAAAGGCTGGTAAATGCTTAGTTGAGTCGGATATCTACGGGAGCATCTGCCCATATTTTATATTTTTGTCCTTTTTGACTAAGGCGGTTTTTCCACAATTTAATTAGATCCCATTCAAACAGAGAATTATCCAATTCATCCACAATCCACGAATTTGAATTAATCTCGCTGTCAAGCTGATCCATTTCCCATCCAGAGTAACCCAAAAAGAAGCGAATCTCGTCACTTTTTAATTTCTCATCACGAACAAGTGTAGTCACTTGATCAAAATTACCCCCCCAATATAAATCATCAACAATATGAATACTGCCTTCTATTTTATCCGGTACGCGATGGATGAAGTATAGATTGTCGGACGCCACAGGACCCCCATAGTATACCTTAGCTTCGAATTTTGGAAACCCTGTAATAAGGTCACTAATATTCAACTCTACCGGTTTATTTACAATAAAACCAACAACTCCCTCCTCAGTGTATTCTGTTAAAAGAATAACTGAGTTGTGGAAAAAATCATCGTCTATCAACGGGCGGGATATGAGTACTTTTCCTTTTTTAATATTCGATTTACTTAAAACCTTCATCTAACATTATGACTAATTCTAAATAAATATAATCTTTATCATGTGTGATTCCAAATTCTATAAGTACTTTTGTTTGTAAATTAGGTTTATGATGAAAAAAAATATTGCAGATATAAGGACTGATTATACAAAAAACTCCATTAGTGAGATTGGTTTGAATTCTGACCCTGTTCAGCAATTTAAAATATGGTTTAATCAGGCTTTAGATTCTAAAGTAATTGAAGCAAGTGCTATGGTGTTGTCAACGGTTTCCAGTGAAGGGTTTCCGAGTGGCAGAGTCTTATTATTAAAAGGTGTTGAGGATTCAGGTTTTACATTTTTCACAAATTACAACAGTGCCAAAGCAAAAGATATGGAGGCAAACTCAAATGCATCGATGACTTTTTTCTGGTCGGAATTAGAGCAGCAGGTCCGTATTGCTGGGGTAATAGAAAAGTTGGATTCAGTAATTTCTGATAGTTATTTTTATTCAAGACCACGTGCCAGCCAAATTTCAGCTGTAGCATCAAATCAAAGCGATAAACTTGAAAATAGAGACGACCTTATTCAAGAGGTTAATCGGTTGGAGAAGTTATATGAAAATAAAAAAGTCCCAAGACCGGAAAATTGGGGCGGTTACGTGTTAAAACCTGTGAAAGTTGAATTTTGGCAAGGCAGAACATCGCGTTTACACGATCGGTTTTTGTATGAATTGATCGATGGAACCTGGCAAATTTCGCGTTTGGCTCCTTAACTATTTTTTAAGTCTCTTTTTAGGAATTTCTCTAAATGCTCAGCGTTTATATTTTCCTTTAGACGACCTTGTTTTAAATAGGAAATTTTACCGGTTTCTTCCGATACCGTAATTGCCAAGGCATCTGTCATTTCTGTTAAACTTGCCGCAGCCCGGTGTCTTAGCCCCATATGAATTGGTAAATTAACCTGATCTGAAACCGGGAGAACACATCTGGCTGCAACGATCGTGTTTTTACTTATGATAGCCGCACCATCATGTAGAGGACTGTTTTTGAAAAATATACTTTCTATTAAGCCTTTACTTACTCGGGCATTTATCTTTTCGCCGGTACGTTCAAAAGTACCTAATTCGGTATTTCTGGTAATAATGATTAAAGCTCCAGTTTTAGACTGAGCCATACTATTGCACGCAAGTAATAAGTCGTTAATATTTAGTGAGATAACTTTTTTAGGCTTCAATATATTTTTAAAAAAGTGTTGTTGGTTTTGAAAACTCGTAGTTCCTATCATTAATAAGAACTTTCTTATTTCCTGTTGGAATACAATAATAATAGCTAAAACACCAACGCCAATAAATTGACCTAAGATCTCACTAAGTAATTCCATTTGAAGCGCTCCCACGAGCTTCCAGAATAGGTATGTAGAAGCTAATCCAATGAAAATTTTAATCGCAACAGTTCCTTTAACCAATTTATACAACTGATAAAGTAGGGCGGTAACTAAAAGAATGTCAAGAAAATCGAATATGTCTAGATCTAGAAATCCCAAATTTTATTTTTTTAACAAGGTAGTAATTTTTACGGCTTCGATAGCCTCTTTAATATCATGTACTCTTAGGATCGATGCTCCGTTAAGTAAACTCACCGTATGTACGATTGTTGTTCCGTTAAGCGCATCTTTAGGTTCGCACCCTAACAACTTATTTATCATTGATTTACGTGAAGCACCTATGAGTAAAGGATGATCTAAACATTTAAATGATCTTAACTCTTTAACGATCTCATAGTTTTGATCCAGGTTCTTTGCAAATCCCAAACCCGGATCGAGAATAATGTCGTTTAATCCTTTTTCCTGAAGTTTTCTGACTTTAATCTGAAGTTCAGAAATAATATCTAAAATTAAATGATCGTACTTATTTAGAGAAGACATGGTCTGAGGTGTTCCTCTCATATGCATTAATACGTAAGGCACTTGTTTGTCCGCGACCAGATCAAACATATTCTCATCCATATCCCCGCCAGAAATGTCATTAATCAGGGCAGCGCCCATATCAATAGCTTCAGATGCAATTTTTGAACGAAAAGTATCTACCGAAATAAGGGCCTCAGGGAATTCTTTAAGGATCATCTCAAGAGCCGGAATCAATCTTTCTCTTTCCACTACTTCAGAAACAAATGGAGCACCGGGTCTCGATGAATAAGCGCCAACATCAATAAATGTAGCACCATCGTTAAGCATGGCTTCTACCTTATTAAGTAAAGTGCTATCCGTATTCGTTCTACTTTCATCATAAAAGGAATCAGGAGTAAAATTTAAGATCCCCATCACCTTGGGGACACTTAGATCGATCGGTTTTCCTTTGCAATTGAGCGTTCTTTTCAAAGAATATTTTTTTTAAATCAAGAAACCATTACTTTAGCATCAAAAGTAAAAATAATTCTTCTACAGAATCAATTCTAATGGGTAAAACCTCACAACAATACGATCAAGTCATCGAAAAGAGCTCAAGTCTTTTTGAGAAGAAAATGAAAGATTATGGTAGTGCCTGGCGCATATTGCGTTTGCCGTCACTTACCGATCAGATCTTCATTAAAGCACAACGGATCAGAAGCATAGAAAACAAGGGAGTACAAAAGGTAGACGAAGGAATTGCGTCTGAATTTATCGGTATTCTTAACTATTCCATTATGGCTTTAATTCAACTTGAAAGAGGTGTTGCAGAGCAGGCTGATATGAATGTGGAAGAAGCTTTGAAAGCCTATTTGCACTTTGCTAAAGAATCGAAAGATCTGATGGAAGCCAAAAACCACGACTATGGTGAGGCCTGGCGAGAAATGCGTGTGAGTTCTTTAACGGATCTGATCCTTCAGAAATTACTTCGCGTTAAGCAGATTGAAGATAATAAAGGAAAAACATTAGTAAGCGAAGGAATAGATGCGAACTATTTTGATATGGTGAATTATGCCATCTTCGCTTTAATACATTTAGAATTAGAATAAAATGACAAAACTTAACAACATAGCTCGCACGCTTGTCGGTGCGCTTTTTATTGTATCGGGTTTAATAAAGGCAAATGATGCCGTAGGATTTTCTTTTAAATTGGGTGAATATTTTGCGCCTGACGTACTTGATATTCCATTTTTATCGGAGTACACATACTCCTTAGCGGTAATTATATGCATTGCCGAAATTATGCTGGGACTCTCTGTTTTGGTAGGAGCTAAGATGCGCTTAACGGCCTGGTCGCTTTTGTTAATGATCCTCTTTTTTGACGGACTGACTTTTTATTCAGCCTATTTCGATAAGGTTACGGACTGTGGGTGTTTTGGTGATGCCATTAAACTAACTCCATGGGAATCTTTCGCTAAGGATGTTGCCTTAAGTATTTTGATATTTATCATTTTTACGTACCGTAACAAAGTCAAGTATCAAACCAGGGCAGAGAATTCGAAAATATTACCGGTTGCTTTATTGCTTGTAGGTTTATTCTCCTATTTCATGTTAGGCTGGCTATTTCCGATTTATTTCACAATAGTACTTTTCTTATTGGTGAGATTGGTAAATAAATTCATTCTGAAAGAAAAGCGTGAATGGGCTCTGGCTCTATTAACCCTTGTTACATGTTTTGCATTTACCTATCATACGGATTCGCATCTACCTATTAGAGATTTTAGGGCTTATGCTGTTGGGGAAAACATTGCCGAAGGCATGACGCTTCCCGAAGGAGCGCAGGCAGATGTGTATGATGATGTGTGGAAATACGAAGTTGACGGGATTGTAAATGAATATGCAACAAAAGACAAGCCCTGGGAAATTGATGGTGCTGTTTTTGTTGATAGAGAAACGAAATTAATTGTAGAAGGAGATCACCCACCCATTCATGACTTTTCTATTGAATCAGATACTTTAGGAGATGTTACCGACAGTGTTTTGGCTGCCTCTGATGCGATTTTATTTGTGATGTACGATCTAACTGAATCTGATCGGGAAGCTTTGAGGAAAGTAGCGGAGATCGTCAACGCTTTATCTGATGAAGCTGTTACCATGACGGCTATGTCTGCCACCACAGAAACTCAAATGGAGCTTATTCAAAAAGAGGCCGACATTTCCTTTCCATTCTATTTTACGGATGAAACTACCCTAAAAACAATTGTCCGTTCTAACCCGGGTATGTTATGGTTGAAAGAGGGGACCATCGTTGCCAAATGGCATTACAATGACTTTCCGGCTTCTGAAGATCTAATCAAACAATATTTAAGATAAACTTGCTTAAAGCTATTGCATATAAACTCGCTTACAGCCTACTTGTTATGTGGGGTGTGGCGAGTTTGGTTTTTTGTTTGTTCTCCATTCTTCCCGGCGATCCTTCAAGAATGATGTTAGGGCAGAGGGACCATGAGGAAATGCGTTTGGCTATTCAAAAGAAGTACGGATTCGATCAGCCCATACAAAAGCAATACCTTTTTTATTTAAACGATCTGTCTCCCGTATCATTTCACTCAAATAATCCA
>JANXFM010000002.1 GCA_024959975.1 Flavobacteriales bacterium | reverse complement strand
ACTTTCAAGTGCTAAGGCAGCTTTTGGTCCCTGAACAGCCAATAGTGATGTTTTATCAGAAATGTTTTCCATCGCTACATCATCCGTATTGTGCATCGATATCCAATCCCAATCCTTTTTGATATTTGAAGCATTCACAACAAGTAAATACGTTTTCTCATCCATTCTGTAGACCAACAAGTCATCTACAATTCCTCCTTTACCGTTTGGCAAGCAAGAATATTGAACCTTCCCGTCAACAAGTTTTGAAACATCGTTTGAGGTAAGCTTTTGTACCAATTCGAAAGCAGCCTCACCACGAATAATAAACTCTCCCATATGAGAAACATCAAAAACTCCCACATGCTCGCGAACATTAATATGTTCGATGGTTACACCTTCATACTGAACAGGCATGTTATATCCTGCAAAAGGGACCATCTTTGCTTCAAGAGCTTTATGTACATGGCTTAATGCTGTGTTTCTATTTTCCATAAAAAATTCTTAGGGCGTAAAAATAAACGATATTTAAAATATAAATAACTAATTTCTTATTTATTAATGGTTCTTTTTATCATTGGAGCGGATGTAATAATACTTACAACAACGAGTACTACAATTGCTACAAAAACTTCCTCGTTAATAAGCCCTACAGACATAGCCAGAGATCCCAAAATGATTTCCAAAACACCATGAGTATTCATCGATACACCAACGGTCCAGGCATCTTTTTTAGATAAACCTCCTAATCCGGCTCCAATACGTGCTCCTAATATTTTACTGGAATACGCTAAAACCAACAAAATCGCTATTAATGAAAAATTAAAATTCTCAACAAAATTCACGTATAAACCAATAGACACAAAGAAAATTGGAGCAAAAACATTTGTTATAAACTGATGAATTATTTCACGAGTTCTATCTCTTAAGTTCGCGGACTCACCAAAGGCTATCCCCACAATAAAGGCTCCAAGAATTGAATGTATCCCAATAGATTCTGTAAAGGCTGCTCCAAGAAAACACAATCCAAATGAAAGTGCTAAAACTCCACCCGGCCAGGCAAACTTTGTTTGTACCCAAGGCAAGCTCTTATCTATCAATCGTGTACCAATGGTTAACATAAATCCGCCAAACAAAATAATTGAGACTAAAGTGTATGTAAGATCGACCCCACTTGAACCACCTTCTATAACGCTTAATAAAACAGAAAATATTAACCAACCTAATAAATCAATTAACATTGCTGAAGCTATAATGGTCATACCAATGCGAGTTTTGAAAAGCTTCATATCTATCAAAATTCTCGCAATTACAGGTAATGCTGTTATCGAAAGTACTACGCCAATAAAAAAACCTACTAAACCTACATCTCCATCTGTTGCCATAAATAGATCCGGCAGAAAATGAACACCTAAATAACCGACAGCTATAGGAATTAACATAGAAAAAAATGTAGTAGACAAAGCTACTTTTCCTTGTTCAATAACTAAAGGTAATTGCACTTCCATACCGGCAACAAAAAGCAACATAATAACAGAAATATTAATCATTGAATCCATAGCATATTGAACAGGAATCGTAGATGTAAACTCCGGATGTGCTATAAATGGAAATAAATACTCAAAACTTTCGGGCCAGAAAAACCCTAAAACAGATGGCCCCAGTAATACTCCAGCGATAATTTCCCCTAGTACAGATGGAAGTTTAAACTGATTAAAAAGCTCTGCAAAAAGCCTTGCAATAATCAAGATTAAACCAAGTGCAATCAAGAAAACGATTATGTCATGATGTCCTAATTTTACCATAACTAAAACCCTCTTGAATGAACGATTAATAAATTACAAGGCAAATCCTCTAATAAATACTCCAAATCATGTGGAAACAATCGATCAAGCAAGCCTAAATGTTTTTTGGGCGAATTCACTAAAAGTAAATCAGGCTTACAAGATTTAGCAAAAACGTGAATAGAATGTCCAGGTTTTCCAAATATGACTCGTTTTTTTATATTAATCGCAGAAGAACCGGGAATTTCATCTAATAATTTTCTCGTTCTTAGCTTGCATTGCTCAGCAAATTCTGCTTTTCGATTATCAAGTTCTACATCAGTAGAACAATCGGCATACGCACTTTCAAACATAGGAATATACTCTTCGCTTACCACATGTAGAACATCAGAATTTTCTTGATTAGCAATATAAACAGCTGTAGTCATCGTAAGTGGTGTTTTGGGTAAATCTACCGCAGAAACAGCTATTTTATTAAATGTTTGAGGCCTGTCTTTTGGATTGGGCATTAACAAAACCGAACATTTTGCCTTACGAGAAATTTTTCTGGCAACTGACCCTACATAATGCTTAATAACGGACTCTTTTTTAAGTGCCCCTAAAACAAGTAAGTCTACCACATTTTGTTTGCAAATTTTTAATATCGTATTAACAACAGCTCCCTTCATACTTATTATGGTAAAATATTTCTCTTTGATATGACACTCTTTTACACAACGTGTCATTTTTTGTTTTTGCTGTTCATCCAAAACTCCTACATAAATTAAAATCAATTTAGATCTATGTATACGAGCCAAACGAGCCGCCTCCTTAATTACAACTTTATATCGAGAAGAAAAAGTTACCGCAACAGCGATAGTCTCAAAGGGGTAAGGCAACCTGCCTCTTAATTGTTCAGCTAAACTCACACTCATATTATTTTCTGTTGGGTAACAAAATAAAAATTCTTAATCCAAAACACATATTACAAAAAAATCAATGATTAGGGGCCGCTTATTCGAAATTTGTAGTCATCAAATACATTTAAAATAATCGAAAGGCTCCAAACAATCTTTACAAAGATATAGAGCTTTACAAGCTGTAGAACCAAACATACTTTCTATTTCAGTATTCTTTGATCCGCATTGAGGGCAAAAAACAGGATCTTCATTTAAGAGCCCCTTTTTAGATGTAGCCTTCCCTACGGGAGGTGCAATCCCATACGCCCTAAGCTTCTCTTTTGTTTCATCACTCATCCAATCTGTTGTCCAGGCCGGCTTATAAACTAAAGTAATCTCTACAGAATCATAGCCTTTACTCTGTAGCTTCTCCTTAACCAGATGATCAATCATATCCATGGCCGGGCAACCACTATAAGTAGGAGATAATAATATTTCAAGTTTTGATTCACGAAAAAGCACTCCTCTTACCATACCCATCTCAACAATATTTATCACAGGAATTTCAGGATCTGAAATTTCAGACAAATATTGACAAATAAGTTCTTTTTCCTGCGCTTGAGACATCTCACTTACCATTTAGCATCCGGATACGCACGTTGTAGATATTGCATCTCAGCAAGTATATACCCTAAATATTCAGTATGAATTCCTTTTTTGCTTCCCGTAGTCATGTATACAGATTTAGGGACTGAAAGGGTCACTTCAGTTAAATGAGAACTTATGTTTGCCATCAAATAAGCTTTCATCGCTTCACCCGAAATAGCATAACCGGCTTCCTGCATTTTAAGATCCAATTCATCTTCTTCGTATAGCTCCCCTACAAACATCCAAAGTTCATTAATTGCGGTTTGAATACGCTCATGACTTTCTTCAGTGCCTTCACCTAAACGCTTTATCCACATTCCTAGGTGACGTTGGTGATAAGCAATCTCCTTAACTGCTTTTGCAGCAATACCAGAAAGTGTTTCGTCATCCACTTTAGCAAGAGTTTCATATACTCTACTTAAGTATAAAGTCATAATATACTGACGAACAACGGCAAAGGCAAAGTCTGTATTAGGCTGTTCGGCAAGCATAAAATTGTAAAAACCACGCTCTGGTCTTTTATAAACTAAATCATCTGCCGTTCTACCTTTACCTTCAAGTTCAGCTGCATAGATCAACAAAGCTTCGGCCTGACCTAATAAGTCTAAACCCAGATTAGTTTGTGCTATATCTTCTTCAAGAAATGGTCCTTTACTACACATTTCAGATTGACGGTGTGCCATGATCAGGCAACTATCGCCCAATCGCATGCAAAATCTAGATAGGTCTAATAGCTCCATACTTACATGTTTTTAATCCCTTCAGGTAATTCATAAAAAGTTGGGTGACGATAAACTTTATCATCTGCCGGATCAAAGAAACTACTATCATCCGAAGGATCTACTGCAACAATTGCATTTGCAGGAACCACCCACATACCTCTACCTTCACCACGTCTTGTATATAAATCACGGGCATTCTGAATAGCCATTTCTTTATCATAAGCATGCACAGAACCTGCATGCTTAAAAGGAAGTCCTTTTTTTGTTTGGAGAAACACTTCCCATAATTCTCCTTGTGTATCTTTTGATTCGCTCATCTCATTATTTATTTGAATATTTTTTAGCATATGCTACTGCTGCTTTTCTTACCCAAGCTCCATCTTTATGTGCTTTTTTGTGGTGATTTAATCTTTTCAGATTGCAAGGCCCACCACCTTTTACTACAGACCAGAATTCATCCCAATCAATTTCACCAAAATCATATGAGCCACGCTCTTCATTCCATTTCAAATCCGAATCCGGAATGGTAAGACCAATTAACGCTGCCTGAGAAACTGTTTTATCAATAAAGCGTTGTCTTAAAACGTCATTAGACTCTCGCTTAATTTTCCATTTCATCGCATTACCTGTACGAGGTGAAGCACTATCATGAGGTCCGAACATCATTAATGAGGGCCACCAAAAACGGTTCAAAGCATCTTGAGCCATTTCTTTTTGCTCAGGAGTTCCTTTAGCCATAGCAGCTATAACCTCATACCCTTGTCGCTGATGAAAACTTTCCTCCTTACAAATCTTAACCATAGAACGAGAATAAGGCCCATAAGATGTTTTCTGCAAAGAAACCTGATTGGTAATTGCTGCACCATCTACAAGCCAGCCTATAGCTCCCATATCAGCCCAGGTTAAAGCAGGATAATTAAAAATACTTGCGTACTTGGCTTTACCTTGGTGTAATTTTTCAATTAACTCATCACGTGTAATTCCTAGTGTTTCAGTCGCACTGTAAATATATAACCCATGCCCTGCCTCATCTTGAACCTTAGCCAATAAAATCTTCTTAGCCCTCAAACTGGGCGCTCTGGTAATCCAATTACCTTCAGGTTGCATTCCTATAACTTCAGAATGTGCGTGTTGTGACATTTGCCGAATTAAATGCTCACGATATGCATCCGGCATATAATCCCTGGGTTCTATTTTTTCATTTGCATCAATACGTTCTTGAAAAAGAACTTCTAATTCTTCTACTACCATTTTATTTACTGTTAATAATCATGAATTAAATATCTAATTATTTATAGAACAAAGTTCAGAAAAAAAATGCTCTTAAATATTTAATCCGTATCTATTTTTATTATTTCTTGAAAATCAAATTTTCAGACCTCCCTTTATTAAAAATCTTATTACTATTTGGATTCCCTTTACGAAGTGTTTTCTGATCTTCAAAAGGTAAACTAACAATATCTTTACAAGCTGTGGAACAACAGTTATCCGTTGCTTCCTTACAGGATTCACATTGTATAAACAATAAATTACAAGCTACATTAGCACAGTTCGAATGCGTATCACAAGGTTTAGCACACTGATGGCAATTTGAGATAATATCATCTGAAATACGTTCACCCCTACGTTCGTCAAAAACGAAATTTTTACCTCGGAATTTATTTTCTAGTCCATCAACTTCAATCTGACGGGCATATTCAATAATACCACCCTCTAATTGATAAACTTTTTTAAATCCTTTGTGCTTAAAATAAGCACTTGCTTTTTCACAACGAATTCCTCCGGTACAGTACATAACAAGATTCTTATCATCTTTATGCTCCTTCAGATCGTCCTCAATAATAGGCAAAGACTCTCTAAAAGTATCTACATCAGGAGTAACTGCATTTTTAAAATGCCCAATTTCCGTCTCATAGTGATTACGCATATCTATGAGAACAGTGTTGGGGTCATCGATGATTTTGTTAAAACTTTCTGCTTTAAGATGAACTCCAATATCCGTTACATCAAAAGTATCATCATCTAAACCATCAGCTACAATCTTGTCCCTAACTTTTACCTTAAGTTTTAAGAATGACTTATTATCTTGCTCTCTGGCAATATTCAACCGAATATCATTTAAAAACGAGATGGTATCTAAGTGTTCCTTAAATGCATTAAAATTATCTGCCGGAAGTGACAACTGTGCGTTAATCCCTTCATTGGCAACGTAAATACGTCCAAGCATATCCAAAGATTCCCACTTGACAAACAATGTATCTCTAAAAACTTGAGGATTACCAATCTTAGCATATTGGTAAAAAGAAATGGTAAGGCGATCCTTGCCCGCTTCATCGATTAAAGCAGATCTTTCTTTCGCACTTAATTTATTGTACAGTTGCATGCTATACTAATGTTTAAAGTTAAAACTACTGCAAATTTACAAAAAAAACACCTGCCATAAATCTACCTTGAATATGGCTCTCGTAAACCTAGGGTTTAAACCCTAGGTTTACGTCGCTTCTTACCCTTAGGCATGCCCCCTTTAACCTTGAGTGTACTTCCTTAACCTTGGGTTTAAATCAAAGATTAATGAAGTGAGTTATGTAAATTGTTGTATTTTTATACATCATTAATACAATAATTTCATGCCACAATCTTATAATAATGTCGTCCTACACGTTGTATTTTCAACAAAATACAGAGAACCCTTAATTGATGATACTTTGGAGCAAAAGCTATACGCCCAAATTATAGAGCAATTAGAAAAACAAAAATGCATTCCCATTATTATCAATGGAATGCCGGATCATATCCATATTTTGTATTATCAAAATTTACAGAATTCAATTTCTGACACCATCAAACAATTAAAAGGAGCATCCTCATTTTGGGTTAACAACATTTACAAAAGCTCATTTCATTTTCAATGGCAGAGAGGGTATGGAGTTTTCTCTGTGAGTAAATTAAATTTGGATACCGTTTACAATTATATCATGTGGCAAAAAAGACACCATAAAACCAAATAAACAAGCTAGCCGAGGGTATGCTCAATAACCTAGGGTTAAAACCCTAGGTTATTGATCGATAAATAGTGTAAATTTTTGCTCCAAAGGATTCAATTCCTTTTTCAACAGATCAATAAAGGATTCGCCATAATTCAAATAAAACGGAATAATATTATCGTATCGCTCTTGAAGTGTGTTGTTTGGAAATAATTTTCCTTTTATTTTGGATATTTGGGCTAAGGAAGTTTGGTGTTTGAGCTTTTCGCCTTTGCGTAACTTTTGCTCCATTTTACTTAAAGATTTAAGCTGTTTCTTCTTTTCAGCCAAAATACTCATCTGCAAACCTTTGTCTTGAACTCTATCGCTTAGTGAATCAAATATTGCTTCCAACTGTTTTTTCTCATGCTCAACCCCGATATCCCCTTCTTTATTAAGATCTATAAAGCGTTTATGCAAGACCTCTTCTTTGGAAAAAAAGTCGGAAGTTTTAAATCCTATTTTTTGAATTTTATGAGTCAAAACATCACTTACGATAAGTGCTGAGTTCCGCAATAGTAAAATAGGATATGTGATTTTATTGACCGCAAAAGTAGATTTTAATTGCATCCAATAATTTACTTCCGCTCCACCACCGATCATCGCTAAATTAGGCAGTAACAATTCTTTAAACAAAGGCCGAAGTAATACATTCGGACTAAAGCGTTCTGGATGATTCTCAATCTCTGCCTCCAACTCTTGTTTCGTAAATTGTAAATCAGAATTGAGCACTATAAAATTAGCTCCCTGTTGTTCAATCCTGCTTCTAGCGCCTTTTGTTAAATAAAAGAAATTGATAGGACGCGCAAAAGCCTGAACTCTACCTAAGTCTTTATTAACTTGCTGGATCAAGGGATAATTTGATTGTTCAAGCACATCTC
>JANXFM010000148.1 GCA_024959975.1 Flavobacteriales bacterium | reverse complement strand
ACCCATTGGAGTCCGTTAATACGTTCCGGAGCAAACTTGCTCCATCGGCCTAAAATGGCATCTTCGAGATTCAGGGGTTCATTTTGGGCAAGTGCTATTGAGCAAAAGCAAATCATTAGACTAAGGAGAATTCTTTTCATTTTTATTTATATTAAAATTGTTTGACAAAGCTAAAAAGCTTTTTGTAAAATACTAAGAACATCAATACTTCGTTATCGAATAGATTAGTATTTTAGCCTTTATGAAATTAATAAGAGTTTTCTTTATCTTATTTTTATATACAGCGTCCTCGTCTGCTCAAACCGGAGGAGACAATACCTTCGAATTTTTAAATTTAACGACTTCTGCCAGAATTTTGGCTTTAGGAAATGTGTTGGTCAATACGTTTGATGATGATGTGAATTTGGCGCAGCAATTGCCATCTTTAAATCATGTTGGGATGAATCACCAGTTTTCGGTAAATTTTACAAACTATTATGCAGGAGTAAAGTTTGGTTCTTTGGTGTATGGTTTGCCAAGTTCTAAGTATGAAAATATTAGCGTGGGAATGCAATATTTAAATTATGGCGATTTTAAAAGGACTGATGAGTTTGGGAATATCACAGGTAGCTTTACTGCCGGAGAGTATGCGGCTTACGCTTCAACCCTTATTTACAAACGTCCTGCTTTTCGATTAGGGACTACCTTGAAAGCAGTCTATTCAAATATGGAAGCTTACAATTCATATGGTTTTTTGGCAGATTTGTCGGCTACTTATGAAATAAAAGAGCAGCGTGTGCTTGCTTCTTTATTGCTGAAAAATGCCGGTTTCCAGCTAAAGACTTATGCCGGGGAATCAGAGTCCATGCCTTTTGAAATGATTCTGGGAATTTCGGCAAAGTTAGAACATGCACCCTTAAGGTGGTCCATATCATGGTCACACCTTGAGAGATGGGATTTATCTTATGTTGACCCTTCAGAACCTGTAATAGACCCGTTAACTAATGAGGAGATTGCCGTGAAATATACGACTCGGGATAAAATATTATCTCACTTACATGTGGGTGGTGAGTTCTTGTTTGGTAAAAGTTTTAACGTTAGAATGGGTTATAATTTTAGAAGACGTCAGGAGTTAGCACTTGATCTGTATAAGCACAATGTTGGTTTATCCTGGGGCTTTAGTATGAAAGTAAGAAAATTTCATTTTGACTATGCACGTGCTGCATACCATGCTGTTGGTCCTATGCACACTTTTTCTGTGACTTCAAATTTGTCTAAATTTAAAAGAAAATGACTCCTATTATTATTGCAATAGATGGCTATTCATCTACAGGAAAAAGTACTCTGGCCAAAGCTTTAGCTAAAGCTTTGCAATATACTTATATTGATACCGGGGCGATGTACAGAGCTGTTTCTTTGCACGCTTTAAGGAAAGGTTATTTAGCCGGAGATCAGGTTTGTGTTGATGATTTAATAGCCGACTTAGATCAAATTGAAATATCATTTGCTTTAGGCGAAGGTTCGACTTCAGTGGTTTGTTTAAATGGGGATCAGGTAGAGTCAGAAATAAGAGGAATGGAAGTTTCTAATTGTGTGAGTAAAGTAAGTGCCATACCGGAAGTGCGTGAGTTATTGGTTGCGCAGCAGCAGTTAATGGGAGCGAAGAAGGGGCTTGTGATGGATGGCAGAGATATTGGGTCGGTTGTTTTTCCAAATGCAGAATTGAAGTTGTTTATGACGGCTTCAGAAGAGATCAGAGCCCAACGCAGGTATGATGAACTCCTCGCTAAAGGCGATACCGTGAAATTTGAAGAGGTTAAAGCAAATATATCCGAAAGAGATTACAGGGATACCCATCGAGAAATTGCGCCCTTAACTCAAACGGATGACGCCATTGTATTAGATAATAGTAATCTCACTCCGGAAGAGCAATTAGTATGGGTTTTGGAAAAAGTTGATCAGATTACTTCCTTTCGCAAATAATTATTTTACTACTCTTGGTAAATCCATTTTCATAGTAGTCTTTTCGAAGGTAGGCACCGGCATGTTGAGGGTAGCTTATTTCTCGTCCTTTTAAATCAAAGAATTTGCTATTTATAACCCTAAGTTCTTGTTGGTTTGTTTCTTCAATGTCAATTACCTCATCTACATAAAAAGAATGCTTTTTATGAGTTAAAAATTTATTGTTGTAAACCAAAGTGTCTTCTCCGGCAGTTACTTGGTAATATCCATCACCATACGAACAGCAGATGCCATCTCCATATTTATCGTTAATCATAAAAGTGTAACACATAGAGCTGTCAAGCTCAAGGTCGATGCTTATAAGTTCGTTGGATTGGTAATTTACACCCGCTCCTTCAGAGACGATATTGCCATTACCATCAACTAAAGACCAGGTTGTTTCATCAGGGTAATTATCTGTTTTTATTTCAATGGTAATATCTTTGTTGGTTGTGATAAGCTCGTTTGTTAGATCGTAACTTACAGTATTGTTTAACTGATTTACGTCGCCGTTAGCATTTACCTGAAAATGAATGGTTGAACCATTTATATCTGAATTTTCAAAACTTATAGGCTGAGATGTGTCATTTGTTACGCTGCCGGTTGGTAGTACATAGTTCCAATTAATTGTACTGTGGTAGCTTGAGTCTGTAAATACATCGATACTGATGTTGCTAGCAGGTTTTAAACCGACATTTCCTATGTTTATATTGGCAAATACCTGTTTTTTACAGTGTGTTATTTCCAGATCAAATATTGTAACATCTGTATAATCATTCCCAAAATTGCAGGTGTTTAATGCTTGCTCCCATTCCAGTAGGCTGATAGGGTATCCAAAACCATGAGCTAACAAACTCATCGATCGATCCGGGCAGATCATAATGTAATTCGGGAATGCATAAACAAAAGGAATGTAAGCTCCCGGAATGTCATTTGAATTGATAACAGGATTAATAATACCCCAATTGTTCGAAGTTTCTTCTACAATTTCATCTGAATTGTTATTTACTTCTACTGAGAGGATCTGTATTTGATCGCTGCCATTAGGGCCATAGCTTTCCCAGAATTCACTCATATATTCTGCGCCATCCTGGCAAGGAATACAGTTAAGAATAAAGAAGTCTAGTAGTACTGGTTTACCTTCATCAAGATATTCATACACATTGTGCGCTACACCATTCAAGTCTGTCGCAACCAAATTGGGGGCGGTTTGTCCAAGTAGTGAAGCGTATATTGCTGAAAATATGATGAATAGTCTCTTTGCCATTAAGCTAAATTCTTTACTAATCTTCATCAAAAACCATTCCTATAATAGGTTTCCAATTTTAAGAAAAGCGAACATAATCATTTTTTTTATTGATTTTAAAGGATTTATACTAAAAAGTACAAGTATTGATTTTGTAGAAAGTGCTTTAGGCTTGAATATTTTTCTTCATTTATAAAGACCTTCAGTCTCATCTTAACTTTTTGTAATGTTTTATAGGGGTTAATTTTATTATTAGGCAGCTAAATATTCATTTAAAATTAATTTTCATCATATAAACTTATACATATTCTTTTATGTATTTGGAGGTAAAATTATTTATTCAACGATGTCATTATGAATTCTACAACCTATAGTATTTTGGTGCCGATAGGCTTTTCAGGACAATCGATTATTGCTCTGGAACAAGCAGAAAGATTAGCAACTTTAGTTGATGGAGAGATTACTTTATTAAGTGTCATTGAAACCTCCGGTTTGTTAAGTCGCTTATTCGGTGAAGATGATGAGAAATATACAGATTTGAAGTTGGAGCTTCAAGAGCGATTAGATCAACTGGCTACAGATGTAAGTGGTAGAATTGGCCTTAAGGTTAATGCCATGGCAGCTAAAGGAAAGGTGTCTCAAAAGATTGTTGAAGTCGCTGAACTTATTAATGCCAACTTAATTGTAATGGGAACAAATGGAGTTCCACCGGAGTTGGCTAAAAAAGTAATTGGTTCAAATGCTTTTAGAGTTGTTACTACATCGCCATGTCCTGTAATTACAATTAAAGGAAAGAATCATTTTGAGGGGTGTAGAACGATTATATTGCCTTTGGATTTGGAAAAGGAAACAAAAGAAAAAGTTTCGCACGCACTAACCTTAGCACGTTTGTGGGATGCTACGGTTAAGGTTGTTTCAGTTGTTGAAGGAAATGATATGGATGCGTTGGCTGAGTTGAATGCCAACTTGAATCAGGTAGAGAACTTTTTGGTAGCTGGTGGTGTAAAAACAACGATAGAGCTTGTTAAAATAGATGGGCGTTCTCTCTCAAAAGCCATATTAGATTACAGTAATGAGTATGAGGCTGATTTGATTATGATAATGACTCAACAAGAAACTGATGTTACGAGCCATTTTATAAGTTCTGCAGCACAATCTATTATATACAATAGTGAGGTGCCTGTAATGAGTGTTCGTCCGGTAGGAAAGATTTCTGATGTCTATGATTTACCATAATAATTAGTATCTTTTGCAGATTGGTTTATATCGTATGAAAGTTTCCATAATTACCATAGGCGATGAAATTTTAATCGGACAGATTGTTGATACAAATTCTGCCTGGATAGCTCAGCGTCTTAATGAAATAGGACTTCAGGTACATAAAATCTATTCCATCCCGGATACTGAAGATGCGATTATTAGAACTTTAGAAAGGGCTCGTAAATTAACAGATATTGTACTTGTAACCGGTGGGCTTGGACCAACAAATGATGATATCACAAAAAAAACTTTAGCTAAATTTTTCAACGATACTTTGGTGCGAAATGAAGAGGTGTTACAACACATAAAAGCTTTGTTTCAAAAATTTGGAGTCAAAAGGATTAATAAGCTAAATGAACAACAGGCTGATTTGCCATCAAAATGTAGCGTGCTATTAAACCCTGTGGGAACTGCTTCCGGAATGTGGTTTGAAGAGAATAAGAAGCATTTTATTTCTATGCCGGGAGTCCCTCATGAGATGAAAAATATCATGAATACTTTAGTGCTTCCGGAGTTTCAATCTCGATTTAGTAATGGCGTTTTTTTACATAAAACAATATTGACTCAGGGTGTGCCCGAATCAATTTTAGCTGACTTGTTGGAGGAATGGGAGACCTCGTTAAATACAGACGTTAAATTGGCATATCTTCCGTCTGAGAATAGAGTCAGACTTCGTTTGAGTGCTAAAGGAACAGATAAAGATCAATTAAATGAATTACTGGATGATGAAATTCAAAAGCTGAATAAAATCATTCCCGAGCATATTTATGGAGAAGAAAAAGATTGCATTGAACAAAGAGTCGGAGATTTGTTGTTCAAAAATAAGGCTACTGTAGCTACTGCCGAAAGTTGTACAGGGGGCTATTTAGCGTACTTAATCACCTCTGTTCCGGGTAGTTCGGCTTATTTTAGAGGTAGTGTTTTGGCTTATGATAACAAAATAAAAGAAGATATTCTTCACGTTCATGCCGACTCTTTGAAGAATTATGGTGCTGTAAGTGAGCAGGTTGTCAAAGAAATGGCTTTGTCAGTTAAGCGTTTGATGGGGGTAGATTATGCCTTGTCTACTTCCGGAATTGCAGGTCCAACAGGCGGTACTGCAGAAAAGCCTGTGGGAACCATTTGGACTGCCATTGCAGGGCCAAATGGTGTAAAGGCGGTAAAGTATCAGTTTGGAACCGAAAGATTGTGGAATGTTAGGCGTGGTGCCAGTGCAGTTTTATTAGATCTTTTACATGAACTAGAATCAATTCATAAAAAATTAGAATAGTTTTTTTGATTTGAATAAAAGGCTTACTTTTGCAATCCATTTTGGAATAGAGAAAGAACATAATCAGTATAGTAATGTCTAGAGTTTGTAGTATAACAGGAAAGAAAGCGATGGTAGGGAACAATGTTTCTCACTCGAATAGAAAGACAAAGAGAACGTTTAGTATTAACCTAATTAAGAAACGTTTCTTTGTTCCGGAAGAAAATCAATGGGTTACGCTAAAGTTGTCTGCAGCGGCATTGAAAACAATTAATAGAAAAGGAATTTCTGCTGTATTGAAAGAAGCTCGTGCAAACGGGATGGAGTTGAAATAGTAGATTTTTAGCATAGATATTTAAGTTGCCTCAGAAATGGGGCAACTTTTTTTTTCTACTGAAAGCTGATACCTGAAATAACCTGCTAATCATTAGTTGTTTGAAGATTAGTAGGTTATTTCATAAAATTCAGTAAATTCGTAATAAATAATATAGCTTCATACATGCATTACTTGTGAGGTGTATTATAGCTCTAAGTAGATAAATTAATATTAAAATGATGATTAATGAAGAATTTCTCCATTTCGTATGGAAGTTTCAGTTGTTTGATTTTTCTGATTTAAAGAGTTCACGAGGTGTTTCTGTTCAAATTTTAAAACGAGGATTGCATAATTTCAATGCGGGTCCGGATTTTTTAAATGCACATGTTCAAATTGATCAGATCCTTTGGTGTGGTGATGTAGAAATGCATGTGAAAAGTTCTGATTGGTATGCACACAAACATCATGAGGATGAAAATTATGACACCGTTATTTTACATGTTGTTTATGAGGAAGATATTGAGGTGAAAAGTAGGAGTGGAGTATTATTGTTTTGTCTGGAGCTTAAAGATTTGATTCCTGATATGTACATTACGGAATACGACACATTGTATCATTCTATTTCAAATATCCCATGTTATTATGCTATTGGTAATCTAGATACGTTTTTTTGGTCTTCTTATGCTGAGCGATTGCTTGTTGAGCGATTGGAGAAGAAACAAGCCAGAGTGAGGGAAATATTTTTAGCATCTAATAAAGATTATCAAGAGTGTTTTTATCGTTTATTGGCTTATGCTTTAGGCCTAAAAGTC
>JANXFM010000045.1 GCA_024959975.1 Flavobacteriales bacterium | reverse complement strand
ACCAAAACCAATTGCAAAAAACATCACACCAATCAAACCAAATAAATGCATGGGTTTTTTTCTAAATTTAGAAATAAACATGACCGTTAAAAGATCTAGGAAACCGTTAATAAAACGCTCTATCCCAAATTTAGTCACACCGTATTTACGCTCTTGGTGTTGTACTACTTTCTGACCAATTTTATCAAACCCAGCCCATTTAGCCAATACAGGTATGTATCTGTGCATTTCGCCATAGACTTCAATGTTCTTAACTACTTTATGATGATAAGCTTTTAAACCACAATTAAAATCTTTCAATGTAATTCCGGACATTTTTCGTGTTGCCCAATTAAACAACTTGGTCGGAATTGTTTTCGACAAGGGGTCGTATCTCTTTTCTTTGTATCCGGAAACCAGATGAAGCCCGTCTTGTTTGATCATGGCATAAAGTTCCGGTATTTCTTCCGGGCTGTCCTGCAGATCGGCATCCATGGTAATGACTACATCGCCTTGTGCCGCCTCAAAAGCAACAAACAAACCTGCAGACTTCCCATAATTCCTTCTGAATTTAATTCCTTTTACAGCAGCATCAAGTTTAGCTAAACGCTCAACAATCTCCCAAGAATTATCAGTACTCCCATCATCTACAAAGATAACTTCATAAGAAAAACAATGCTGCTGCATTACCTTAGCAATCCAGGCATGTAATTCGGGTAGGGACTCTGCCTCGTTATACAGAGGGATACATATGGAAAGTTGTAATTGTTCCATCTTAATCTTCGATAAATTCCGGTCTGTCATTCTTCGTAATAGCAGCAACGATTAAACCAAAAATAGTATAAAAAATAATCCCAAAAATATAGCCCTTAAACATATTCACAGCACTAAAATCAGAACCTTCTTCAATCACCTTTACAGCCTGTTCTATTTGTGCTTCATCCATTCCCCCAGACTCCATTTGAGTAACCGTCATCTCAATGATCGCATCTAACATTTCAAGAGCAAATCCCGGGTCAATAACATTGAAAAGTAATATTCTAACAAAAACATTCAAAAACCCGGCTGCAATTAAAATTCCGGTACAAGATGAAAAAGCTTCTCTAAAACTGATGTATCCATCATTGTGAGCACGCAATTTCCTCGTGTAATAAATAGGAAAAATAATGATTAATAATAATGACCCTATAGAAACAAAGTAATTCGTTGCCAACTCAGCCCCGCCTGTGTATGTAAATAAGGTGATGGCTATAAGTATCAACCCGAGGTTTAATCCATTCTTAAGTATGTGTTGTTTTAATTCTTCGGACATATTTTAAAATTATTGATTTTGAACAAAGATAATAATCTACACCAAAGTTGCAAGAGATTCATAAAATATGAGCCATAAAAAAAGCCGCCCCTGAGGGCGGCTTTTTATAATATAGATAGAGTGAGATTATCTTACGATTTTCTTCTCTACGGTTCCATCATTGAATAAGTGTAATAGAACTTCTCCTGAGAATTGGTCCACAACATTCACTTCCTGACCTAACATATTCACAACTTTTACAAGTGATCTAATGTCGTTCGGGTGAATTTCAGCTTCCATATCAAAGGCCCAAGCAGGAACTGTTGGAGTCAACTCAACACGTTGACCATCAACATCCGGCCAAGTGTAATCTGAAATCGCAGCAGTTGTTTTGATTTGGTAACCTTGTCCAGGAACGAAGTCTCCAATACCATTGAAGGCAAATTCTGGCCAGTATACCTGTGCAGCGTTGTTCTTAACAATTAAGATGTTATCAACGATGTCAGCAACTGTAGCAGTTACATCCTGTCCATAAGGAAGCGTGTAACCTAAGATGTTCCAACCTTCTACGATATCGATGAAGATAGGCTCAGCAGAACCACCACCTGCGTTTGCAAGTGCTTCTTCTAATTGAGCTTGTACAGCATCAACATCAGCTTGAGATACGCCATCTTCCGGTGTAATTGCAGCAACTGCAGCATCTACATCAGCTTGAGATACGCCATCTTCTGGTGTTACTGAAGCAGCACCGTCACCGTAACCCAATCCGTAAGCCTCATCAGCTACAGCTTGGTTATCAGAAGTAACATCTACAGCAGCAACTGCAGCATCTACATCTGCTTGAGACACACCATCTTCCGGTGTAATCGCAGCAACTGCAGCGTCTACATCTGCTTGAGATACGCCATCTTCAGCTGTTACTGAAGCAGCACCATCACCGTAACCATATCCATAAGATAAGTCGGCTTGGGCATCAACATCTGCTTGAGATACGCCATCTTCCGGTGTAATCGCAGCAACTGCAGCATCTACATCTGCTTGAGATACGCCATCTTCTGGTGTAATCGCAGCAACTGCAGCATCTACATCTGCTTGAGATACGCCATCTTCAGCTGTTACCGAAGCAGCACCATCACCATAACCCCATCCGTAAGCCTCATCAACATTAGTTTGAGATACGCCATCTTCTGGAGTTACCGAAGCAGCACCTGCAGCATAAGCCGCATCAATGTCTGCTTGTGTAAATGTAAGCTCTACTTCTTCTACACATGCCGTTCCGCCATATTGCTCACAATTCGCTGCGTTAAATCCTTCGTGGAAACAGCTATATGCATTTGCATAAATACACCCTTCTGCATCCGGAATGTCATCACATGATGTGTAGATACATAACAGGTTAGCATATTGATCTACTGCCTGAACCGTTGCAGCAGCATCGTAGTTACTTGCATTTACATCTAAACATCCAACAACTTCTGCTGGTGCTTCAACACATGCCGTTCCACCATATTGAACACAGTTATCTGCTGTAAAGTCTGCATGGAATGCTGAGTAATTTTCTGCATACATACATCCTTCTGCATCTGGAATGTCATCACATGAACTGTAGTTACATGCTAGGTTA
>JANXFM010000068.1 GCA_024959975.1 Flavobacteriales bacterium | reverse complement strand
AGCCAGGCTGTGGAGGAAATTTAAAAGTTTAAGAACTTGAAGTCCCTAAAGTGAACGTTTTAAGTTTCACGTTGAGGGTATCGTACTGCTCCTTTATTTTACCAGTGATGAGTGATCAGTGATGAGTGATTTTAAAACCTGCCACCAACCACCAACGACTAACCAGTTTACAGTTTTTAATTCTCCCCGTCAAGGGGGGGGGGTCCTTCGGCAGGATTTCCTACCTCTGATAGGCTTACCTCTGGCAGGCCTGCCTGCCGCAGGCAGGCTTAGGATGACCACAAACCCTTTTCCTGTACCTAGTACCTTTTACCTAGTACTTTTTACCTAGTACTCACACATTGGTATATTTTTTAAAAACTGATAGCGTTTATTTTCATGATCCATCATGCAGATATAATGTTCCATGCCGTTGGTAACGATCAGTAGTTCTGTTTTGAGTGTCATATTATAACGAGCAATCTGATCGAAGGTGTCTTGAGAAATTTTTATTGAGGGTGCTTTACATTCTACAATAATATGTGGTAAGCCCTTATTGTTATAGAGTACGATGTCGCAGCGTTTTTTAGTGTTTATTACATCAATTCCCATTTCTATAGCCATTAAAGAAGCGGGGTAACCCTTCTCTTGAATCAAAAATTGAATGAAGTTCTGACGTACCCATTCTTCCGGAGTAAGAACGATATATTTCTTTCGTACAGGGTCGAAGATCAAGGTCTTATTATGCTCCTTTTTGAGTTTAATGGAATAATTAGGTAAATTTAGTTCTTGCATAGATACAGTTGAGAAACGAATATACATTAAACGCAGATAAAAAATACAATAAGTTATTTATGAAAAACAAAAATGAAATAGTAAAAGATTGGCTACCAAGATACACTGGTGTTGAATTGTCTGAAATGAGTGAATATGTTTTGCTCACTAACTTTCAACATTATTTAAATGAGTTTGCAGAAATTCATCATTGTAAGATCAATGGTCTGGATAAAGCTATGCCTAATGCCACAGTAAATGGAGTAACAATGATCAACTTTGGTATGGGAAGTGCTAATGCCGCTACTATTATGGATCTATTGAGTGCTACCAAGCCCAAAGCCGTGTTGTTTCTTGGGAAATGCGGAGGGTTAAAAAAGAAAAATGAACTCGGCGATTTAATTCTTCCTATTGCAGCCATAAGAGGTGAGGGGACTTCAGATGATTACTTGCCGGCAGAAATTCCGGCTTTACCATCTTTTGCATTACAGAAGGCCATCTCTACGACCATTCGTAATCATGAACGCGATTATTGGACCGGAACGGTATTTACGACAAACAGACGTGTTTGGGAGCACGATGAAGAGTTTAAAGCGTATTTAAGAGAAAGTCGCTGCATGGGAATTGATATGGAGACTGCAACGCTCTTTACCGTTGGTTTTGTAAATCAGATATCTTGTGGAGCATTGTTACTTGTTTCCGATCAGCCGATGGTTCCCGAGGGTGTGAAAACTTTAGAAAGCGATAAAATGGTAACCCGAGAATATGTGAAAGATCATATTCAAATTGGAATTGATGCCCTGATGGAACTGAAAAATGAAGGACTAACCGTAAAACACCTACGCTTTGGTTAATAGCAAAGTTTGTAGATCACTTCTTTCAATAAGTCACCATGAGAAGTGGAGGGGTTATTATACCCTTTAGATTTCATGTCGGCCTGGCGAAGTACGTCTAATGCTTTAACCGAATTTTTAAGGTTGTACGTTTGTGCAGCTTTTTGGTAGTCTTTCACGAAATAAGGATTAACCCCCAAGCTTTTGGCAACCGATTGTGGGTTTTTATCGCTAAGTCCATGGTAGATAAGTACTTTGCTGAATAAATTATAAAGCACCGACAAGGTAACCACGATCGGATTGTTTTTAGAGTTAGCTTCAAAGTATTTGATAATTCGATTGGCTTTCAGGACATCTTTGTTCATCACGGCGTTCTGAAGTTCAAAGTTGTTATAATCTTTACTGATACCAATATTATCTTCAATGAGCTGCTCCGTAATTTCTGATCCTTTAGGAGCCAGAATGCAAAGCTTATTAAGCTCTCCGGCGATTTTAGATAAATCATTTCCTAGAAATTCTGTTAGCATGGCTGCAGATTTATTACCAATGCTGTAGTCTTTGGTGCGTAAATAAGCCTTTATCCAATCGGGAATTTTGTTTTCATAGAGTTTGTTACTTTCAAAGTAAAGACCCTTTTTCTGCAGGCTTTTATATAAGGCTTTGCGTTTGTCGAGTTTTTTACCTCGGTAACACAAAACTAACAGTGTGCTGTCGAGTGGTTGCTCAACGTAAGATTTTAATTCTTCAATTTTTTTAAGATCCTGAGCTTCTTTAACGATGATAACCGTATTCTCTGACATCATTGGAAACTGCTTCGCAGCAGAAATTAAGGCTCCAATTTCTACGTCTCTACCATATAATACGGTTTGATTAAATCCCTTATCAGCTTCATTCAATACATTCTTTTCGATGTAGTCGCAAATTAGATCTATGTAGAAAGTCTCTTCTCCGGCTAAAAAGTAAGTGCTGTTGTATTTTTTTGCTTTTAGATCAGCTAAAATTTGTTCGTGCGTCATAGAATTTGAATTCCAACAAATATATAATTTTAATGACCTTTTATTGTATGATATTATAATTTGGAAAGATTTAAGTGACCAGTGACCAGTGACCAGTTGGTAGTTTTTAGTAAATTTCCAAACCTAACTACTGAAAGCCGATAGCTACGAAAATCACTCAAAATTATCACCATCACTATGGGTGCTTTAGGCACTTCAAGTACTTACAACTTATAAACTTTGGTGGGTGGTTCCTGAGCTTGTCGAAGTGGGGGGGGGCACCATGGTCTTTAAATGACCGCATGACTGCATGATTGCATGATTGGATGACAATAACAAACAACAGCTTAGCCCTAAAAATCGTTAATAAGTGTAAATAAATCCCATAAAATAAGACTTCCGGTTTGTTAATAAGAATTGGATTTTCTCTGTGATTTGGCTTATTAAATAAATAACTTAGTAATAGCTAAAAACTACTCATTATTAAAATTTAAGTTATGTCTGATATTAAAGACCAGGAAAAAATAAATGCTTCACAGCAAAATCATGAAGAAGATTCATTTTCATCGTGGTTAAATGATTTAGAAGATAAAGAACAACCACAGGCTTGTTCTATTGATGATCCTGACTGTGAAGCTTGTGGAAGCTAAGTAAATCGAAAGGTTAAAAAATAAAAAAAAAGAGTTCATTATGAACTCTTTTTTTAGTGGGTGGTTTATTTTTCAGGGAAAGTAAGTCGTACAGATGCTTTCGACACCTATGCACCTCATTACGACAGAAGGCATCATGTAAACTTTGTAGGTTCGCATGTATTTGGTAAAAATAAATCTTTGACGATTGATACCCGTTGGAACTTTGGCTCAGCTTTTCCGTTTACGAAGACACAGGGCTATTATGAGAGCCTGACTTTTGAGGATGGTATTGCACAGATGTAACACAGTCAAACCATGAATTGGGCGTATTATACGCAGATTATAACTTAGGTCAAATGCCCGCGTATCACCGTATGGATGTCTCTAATAGAACGTAAATAGAGTTTTCTAAGCGAAGTATTTTAGAAACGATTTTTAGTGTTAGCAATCTGTATATCAGAGCGAATATTTTCTATTATGGTCGGATCACAGATTCAAGAATAAACCAGTTACCTTTAATGCTGAGTATAGGTGAGAATTAGCAGTTTTAAAAAAAATCAAAAACGCTGCTTTGTCTGATTGATAATTTCTAATTTTGGGAGGTTGTTTTAAAAACATCGTAAACCCAGGAAAATAATCTTATTTAATGGCGTCAGCTAAGTATGTATTTGTAACAGGTGGTGTAACATCATCTTTAGGAAAGGGAATAATCTCAGCTTCATTGGCAACACTTCTACAGAGTAGAGGTTATCGAGTGACCATTCAAAAATTTGATCCTTATTTAAATGTTGACCCCGGTACACTTAATCCTTATGAGCACGGTGAGTGTTTTGTTACGGACGACGGAGCTGAAACAGATCTAGATCTTGGGCATTACGAACGTTTTATGAATCACTCGACTTCTCAAGCGAATAATGTTACCACGGGTAGAGTGTACCAGTCGGTTATTGAAAAAGAGCGTAGAGGAGATTTTTTAGGAAAGACGGTTCAGGTGATTCCACACATCACAAATGAGATCAAAGAACGCATGCAGATCCTTGGTAATTCCGGGGATTATGATGTTGTTATTACTGAACTTGGTGGTACTGTAGGTGATATTGAGTCTTTGCCTTATGTAGAAAGTGTTCGTCAGGTTTGTTGGGAACGACCGGAGGACTGTGCTGTAGTTCACCTAACATTAATTCCTTATTTATCTGCAGCAGGTGAGCTTAAAACAAAGCCAACACAACATTCTGTAAAAGCATTACAAGAGTCGGGGGTATTTCCGGATGTATTGGTGTGTAGAACAGAACATGAGATAAATGATGGCATTCGAAGAAAATTGGCATTGTTTTGTAATGTGCAGACTGATGCAGTGATACAGTCTATTGATGCAGCTACAATTTATGATGTACCTAAATTAATGAAAGAAGAGCAGTTGGATAAAGTTGTTCTTAAGAAGTTAGGTTTAAGTTATTCAGGAGAAGCAGATATTACCAGTTGGGAAGAATTTGTATACAATCTTAATAATCCTAAAAATACGGTAGATATTGCCTTGGTAGGTAAATATGTGGAGCTTAAAGATTCTTATAAATCTATTTCTGAATCATTTATCCATACCAGTTCAGTTTCTCGATGTAAGGTGAATTTACACTGGATACATTCTGAAAAGTTAGATGATATTTCTGCTGAGGAAGCTTTAAAAAACATGGATGGTGTACTGGTTGCCCCGGGTTTTGGACCCAGAGGTATTGACGGTAAACTTTATGCCGTACGTTATGCCCGCGAAAACAACATTCCATTTTTAGGAATTTGTTTAGGTATGCAGGCTTCAGTTATTGAATATGCCAGAAACGTATTAAATTTTGAAGGAGCACATTCTGCAGAGATGGATCCCGAAAGTGCTTATCCGGTCATTGACATCATGGAAGAGCAAAAGAAGATCACCAATATGGGGGGTACGATGCGTTTGGGATCTTGCGCATGTGAATTGAAGAAAGGTTCTATTGCTCACGCAGTATATGGAGCTGATAAGATTGATGAGCGTCACCGTCATCGTTATGAATTTAATAGCAAGTATTTAGCAGATTACGAAGCTGCAGGTATGAAAGCTACAGGTATAAACCCGGAAACAGGATTGGTGGAAATTATTGAGATCCCCTCACATCCCTGGTTTGTTGGGGTTCAATTTCACCCGGAATATAAAAGTACAGTTGCTAACCCGCACCCACTTTTTGTGAGTTTCGTTAAGGCAGTATTAAAGAATAAAGCTTAAGTAAATGCTACAACAAGAAAAAAAGACCGATTTTAATTCGATTATTGGATTTGCCTTAATAGGTATTGTACTTTTTTGGTTTTTAAATAACCAGGCCGGTATAGAAGAAACCCAACTTCAAACAACTACAGAAGAAGTTGCAAGTTCTGATGAAACTGTAAGTTCAGCTGTTTCAGATGCTACAGTTGCTTCGGGCAGTTTTGAGTCTGATTCGGTAGTTTCAGTTCATTTGCAGGAGGCTTACGGCGCCTTTGCCAATGCAGCAGCCAAGGAGGATCTTTCGGAGAAGTTCTACTTAGAAAACGATTTGGTAAAAGTTGAGCTGGCAGCTAAAGGAGCCCGTGTAACAAGTGTATTCTTAAAAGAGTATCAAACTTACGACTCTCTTCCTTTGAATTTATTGCGTGAAGATTCTTCACGTTTTAATTTGACTTTCTGGTCACAAAATCGTCGTTTACAAACTTCAGATTTTGTATTTGAAACTACAGAATCTAAATTCGGTGACAAGCAGGTTCTTTCCATGCGTTTAAACGTACAGGAAGGAAAGTATTTGGAGTTTGCCTATGCATTAGAACCCAATTCTTATAAAGTTGATTATACGGTAAACCTTGTAGGTTTAGATGGTCTTATTCAGTCGCAGACACCTTTAGAACTCGACTGGGCTGTAAACATTCCTCGTCAGGAATTAAACAGAGATAATGAGGCGATGAATACTTCTGCATATTACTTTGTAGATGGAGAAATAGATGATTTGTCGGCTACTTCAGACGATTCTGAAAGAGTCTTAGACCCGGATTGGATCGCTTTTAAATCTCAGTACTTCTCAACAGTTTTATCTGCTAAAGAATTATCTAAAGAGATCGAGTTGAGTACAGAGGCTCATCCGGGTTCTGATCGTTATTTAAAGACGATTAGTGCTTCTGCAAATCTTAATTATGAAGGAGGATCACACTCTTACGCAATGGAATGGTATTTTGTACCCAACCACGTTAAAACTTTAAAATCTTATGGAATAGGCCTTGAAGGATTAGTTCCTTTAGGATGGAGTATTATTGGATGGATCAACAAGTATGTTGTTATTACTATTTTTAATGCTTTTGAAAATTGGGGTTTTGGTTATGGTATGATCATCCTCATGATGGCTTTACTGATTAAAATGGCCTTGTTTCCATTTACTTATAAATCTTATACTTCTATGGCGAAGATGCGTGTTTTAAAGCCGCAAATTGACGCCATTAATGAGAAGTATGAAGATAAAATGAAGCGTCAGCAGGAAACGATGGCTTTGTATAAGCAAACCGGTGTTAGTCCTTTGGGAGGTTGTATCCCAATGCTATTTCAAATGCCTATTTTATTTGCATTATTCCGTTTCTTTCCGGCTTCCATTGAATTACGTCAGCAAGGTTTCCTTTGGGCAAACGATCTGTCTACTTACGATTCTATTCTTGATCTCGGATTTAATATTCCTTTTTACGGAGATCACGTAAGTTTATTTACCCTGTTGATGACGGTTACTACGGTATTGCAAATGAAGTATAGCAACAGCATGTCTGCTTCCAATGCTCAAATGCCACAAATGAAATACATGATCTATTTCATGCCGGTGATCTTCTTAGGGGTAATGAATAATTATGCAGCTGCATTGAGTTACTACTATTTCCTAGCCAACTTAATTACTTTTGGACAGCAAAAGATCATTGAGCGTATGACAGATGATTCAGCTTTATTGGCTAAGATGGAAGAGAAGAAGCAAAAAGATCCTGTCAAAGGGAAGTCAAAGTTTCAGGCACGTTTAGAGAATATGATGAAAGCGCAACAAGAAGCTAAAAAGAGAAAATAAGGGTTTTCTTAAAATTATATAAAGGTGGTCTGAAAAGATCACCTTTTTTTATTCAGTCTTGTTGTTTGTGTTTCGATAAGCTCAGCATAACAGCTTTTAGCGCTCAATCCAAACCAGCTGTGTACCTTATCTATGGGGTTCTGAAATAAGCCTGCCTGCCCTGCCTACCGCAGGCAGGCGGCAAAGGCAGGTTCAGAATGACTACCTGATAGTTTTCAATTCGTAATTTCTAATACCTAATCCCTAATCCCTAATTCATCATTAGTCATTATCCATTATCAATTATTCAGTGCTCTTTTAAATTGAATAAACTCGTCGTACTCCATTAACTTATCGTGCTGTGCACCCGGATTAATTTCTATAATACGATTTGCGACCGATTGTGTGATGGTATGGTCATGAGAAGAGAAAAGCATGGTGCCTTTAAACTCTTTCAGAGCATTGTTTAATGCCTGAATAGATTCAAGATCCAGGTGAGAGGTAGGTTCATTAAACATGATAAGGTTTGCCTGAGCTAACATCATGCGGGAAAGCATACATCTTACTTTCTCACCA
>JANXFM010000058.1 GCA_024959975.1 Flavobacteriales bacterium | reverse complement strand
TAACCAGAAGCTCCACCTTTCCTAAGGTTTGCTGGTTTAAGTCTTTTTCACCCTTTTGCAGGGAGTATACTGAGGGCATATGAAAGTTATTTTTTTATATGGTCCACCTGCATCAGGTAAGCTTACAATTGCTAAGAAATTAGCAGAAAAGACAGGAATTTCTTTATTCCATAATCATTTAACTTTTGATTTGGCTGAAGTATTGTATGAACCATTTACAAAACCGTTTTATGATTATTGTGAAAATATTCGTTTAGGTGTGTTTGGAGATGCAAAATTAGCCCACCGAGATTTAATTTTTACATTTTTTTATATACCCCCTGATGATGATAATTTCGTAAATCAAATTATCCATATTGCAGGAGAAGACTATGTAAAGTTTGTTAAAATTGAAGCAAACAGAGAAACGCTACTTGATAGAGTAGAAAACGTGGATCGTGCTAAATATTCTAAAATAAACAGTAAAAGTGGGTTGACTAGATATCTCAAAGAAAATAACTGGAGCAAGAGCATAGAAAAAACCGATTCTTTAATTATAAACACTGATAATCTAACTCCCTATGAAGCAGTACAAAAGATTATAGAAGAATATGATCTTTGATTAAACTAAGTTTCCTTGCTTCCCCAGCTTTCCCAGCTTTCTCCACCACATAGTTCAATTTGGAATAATCCTTAAATCTGTGTAAATTAGAGCATGACAAAACTCTCTAACTCTATGGCAGTACAAACTGATCCTGTAAGTGGCTTAAAAATCTTTGATACTCGTGCATCTAAAGCAAGTGACAAGATTACTGGCAAAGGCTACTCAATACTTCATGACGAGTCCCTTACTACTCTCCCGGAGATACCAGAAGGAGCTGTCTTTAGTGCAGAGGAGCAGGCTAAATATCGCGAGTTCAAGGAAAAGAGAAGAGGGGCAGCCGACTATATGGATATGGTTGGAGATTTCAGTATGTACTTACAGGATTTGTATTCGGCTGATCCTGTGCCTCGAGATTCTCTTAGTGATGAGTGTGAAATTCTTGTAGTTGGAGCGGGTTTTGCCGGTATATTGTTATGGTACAAACTTCAGAAAGCTGGTTTCAACAATGTTCGTTTTTGTGAAAAAGGTGGTGATGTGGGAGGTACATGGTACTGGAACCGATATCCCGGCGTTGCTTGCGATGTAGAATCATACAGCTATCTACCACTACTTGAAGAAATGGGTTATTTCCCCACCATGAAGTTTGCTTCCGGATTCGAAATTATGGAGTATTGTCAACGTTTAGCTGAGAAATTTGGCTTTTATGATCACTGCTTGTTCCACACCACAGTAGAAAAGACTGTATGGGATGAATCAGCTGGGAAATGGACTGTTATGACAGACCGTGGTGATAAAATGAAAGCACGTTTTGTGATTCTTGCGAACGGCTTACTCACTACACCCAAATTGGCAAGAATTGAAGGAATGGAAACATTCAAAGGTGAAGCCTTCCACACTTCTCGTTGGAACTATCACTTGGATCTAAAAAATAAGACGGTCGGTATAATTGGGACAGGAGCCACTGCAGTCCAAGTAGTGCCTGAGTTGGCAAAAATAGTTAAAAAGCTTTATGTATTCCAACGCACGCCATCTTCTATTGATGTACGTGACCAACGAGAGACAACTCCAGAAGAGATTGAAATCTGGAAGCAGGAGTCTGGTTGGGCAAGAGCGAGGCGAGCTAGGTTTGCTAAAATTTCAGCTGGGCGCACTGCATTGAAGGCGAACGATGATTATCTGTCGGGGAGGGTGAAAGATTTCAAAGTAAGGAAACACCACGAAAGAGAGTTGTCTCCTGAAGAATTGATGGAAAAGCAGTTGGAGTCCAACTTTCGTATCATGGAACAAATTCGTGCCAGAGTTGACGCAATAGTGGTTGACCCGAAGGTTGCGGCTTCTCTGAAACCTTATTATCCATACGGCTGTAAAAGACCCGCTTTTCACGATGAATACTTGCCAACTTTTAACATGCCACATGTAACATTAGTGGACACAGCTCCTCGAGGTGTAAGTAAAATCAATGAAAATGGAGTGATTCATGAAGGAACAGAATATCCGTTGGATGTGTTGATTTATGCAACGGGTTTTAAATGGCAGGAAACGGCTACTTTCAATATGATTGTTGGTAAAGACGGACAATCCTTGCGCAAAAAATGGCAGTCAGAAGGTACAAAGACATTCCTGGGGATTCACAGTAATGGGTTTCCAAATTTGTTTATAGTAACCGGTCCTCAAGGAGGCGGTGGAAGTTTTAATTTCACGGAAGCCATAGAAACGCATAGCGATTATTTAATATGGATCTTAGAAACTATGAGAGACCAGGGAGTTGGAGTAGTTGATATTAAGAAGGAACATGAGAACGAGTACGCGGAACACTGTAGAGAAGTTGATATAAGTACTAGTGCTTTTCGAGACTGTATTTCCTATTACAATGGAGAAGGCAAAGCTGAACCAGGAAGTTTGAGTTACTACGGCGGAGGCCAATGGCATAAATATCGAGCAAACGCCGAACAGACGCTGGATCCTTATATGTTTAAATAAAAGAGATGAAAAAGATTAAAATTTAATCCAAAAACAAGGCAAATAACCTGACTAAAAGATTTTATATGAAGCAAGATATAGCTCATTTGTTACCAGAACTTTTCTCTTTGCTCGGTCAAGAGGTCGGAGTGAGTGACTGGAAGTTAATTGACCAAAAGTCTATAGATCAATTCTCCGAGCTGACTGGAGATGCAGGCCCTATTCACAATGACCCAGAGTTGTCACGCCAGATAGCTCCTTTCGGGGGCACCATCGTTCAGGGTTTTATGCTCCTATCTTGCCTGACAGGATTAGCTAAAAGCCTTCACTTTCCTCAGGATAAAATTGCATATCGTTTAAACTACGGCTTTGATAAGGTTCGGATTATTAAACCAGTCCCTGTTAATAGCCGAATAAGAGCTAGATTCCACTTAAAGAAATTACAAACTCGTGGTGAAAATGGTGCCCTTATGAACTTGGAAGTGATGATGGAAGTCGAAGGAACAAAAGAACCAGCTATAGTTGCTGATTGGTTAGCTTTTCTGAAGCTCTCATCTTAGACCTCTTCGTGAATAAAATCTCTTTGCCAGTTCTCAATCTGATCTCCGACCATCTTAATCGTCAAGCAGAACTACAGCCTAATCGTGACTTTCTTATTTTAGATGACTTCCGGTTAACTTACGCCAAGACTCAAGAACTTGTAGATCGCATAGCCAGAGCTCTAATAGCTGCTGGAGTTGAGAGACAGGATCGGGTAGCTATGATGAGTGACCCTCGGCCCGAATTCTTCATCCATTTTTTAGCTGTGACTAGTATTGGGGCAATTTGGATGGGATTAAATCCCAAGCATACTAAGAATGAACTTAGTCATGTACTGAATGATGCCGAGCCTTCAATGCTCTTCGGTTTCGGAAATCAATCTGAAAATAGCCTAGAGAAACTTTTGGATCTAACTAAATCTAATAAGTCCATTCGTCAACTAATTCTTTTTGAGCAGGAGGATTCTTATTCTGACTACAGTTGGGACAACTTTCTTGAGGGGGAGCAACAGGTAAGCCACACTAATCTTATGGTCCGTCGTTCTGAAATCTCTCCTAAAGACCCTGCTTACATTGTCTACACATCAGGAACCACGGGAAGGCCCAAAGGTGCATTATTGACACACATGGGATCAAACCTTTGCAATGTCATTGCCGTTGATCGTAAAGCACTTAGTGATCGCAGTATTATCTGTAATTTCCCTATAAACCACGTTGGAGCCATTGGTGATATCTGTGGGCGTACATTAACCGGAGGCGGAACTCTTTATTTTCAAGAAAAGTTTTCTCCATCTGAAGTGTTACGACTTATGGAAAGTGAAAAACTCAATACATTAGTAGGGGTACCGACTATGTTACAGATGTATGTTAACCACCCGAATTTTACTCAGACTAACCTTACTGCAGTAGATCTTATAGCTTGGGGGGGGTCAGCCATACCCTCTGAACTACTCCAAACATTGATGGAAAAAACTGAATGTACTCGTTGTACCATGGGTTATGGAATGACCGAGACCACAGGAGGTGTCACCTACAGTGGTTTGCATGATTCGGTACAAGTATTAGCCAACACCATCGGAACTCCAGACCCGCGTCAACCGTTACGTATCTGGCACCCAGATGGGAGATTGGCAGAAACTGATGAACCTGGAGAAATTCAGGTAAAAGGCGACTTCGCAATGGTAGGTTATTGGAAACATCCCGAAGCAACAGCGGCGGCTTTCACGGAGGACGGCTGGTTTTGCACGGGCGATCTGGCCATACAACTAGAAGACGGTAACATTCAGATCGTGGGACGAATAAGTGAGATGTTTAAAAGTGGAGGTTACAACGTTTACCCACGCGAGGTTGAGTTGGCTTTGGAGGAACACAAGAATGTTAAGATGGCCGCTGTGATCAGTGTACCTGATCTGACCTTTCAAGAGGTTGGTATTGCTTATGTAATGGGGACTGAAAAGGACACACCCAACCCTGATGAACTCCGTGCTTTTGTTGCGCAACGGTTGGCCAATTACAAGATTCCAAAACAAATTCTACTGCTTGAAGAACTTCCTTTATTGGATATAGGCAAAGTAGACAAAAAAGCTTTACGAGCTTTTCACGATTCTAGCTAGAAACTTGGTGAGAGATAAACTTGAAGCAATTGGAACCAATCCTTATTTATCTTTCCATGCTTAGTTTTAATTTCTAAGAGTAGATAGGTTAATTTATGAGCACCGACATAACTAAGAAGCAAAAATTTTATACACTTTTTCTGTTGGTTTTAGTCTTTACTTCAAGCCATATAGACAGGAATATAATTGCTATCCTCTTACAACCTATCAAGGAAACTTTTCTTGTAA
>JANXFM010000155.1 GCA_024959975.1 Flavobacteriales bacterium | reverse complement strand
TATTGATAAATTATTCTTCTCTGAAACCAGATATAGCTTAGGTGAAGTAGGTCGTTACCGTATTAACAAGAAATTAAATCTTGATTTAGGTCTTGACGAAGCTACACTAACCAAAGTGGACATCATTTTGATCATTAAATATTTGATTGAATTGGTAAACTCTAAAGCTGAGGTGGATGATATTGACCACTTAAGTAATCGTAGAGTACGTACTGTAGGTGAGCAGTTAAATAATCAATTTGGTGTAGGTTTATCCCGTATGGCCAGAACTATTCGTGAACGTATGAATGTTCGTGATAACGAAGTGTTTACTCCAATTGATCTAATTAATGCGAAGACCTTATCTTCAGTAATTAATTCATTCTTTGGAACCAATCAGCTTTCTCAGTTTATGGATCAAACGAATCCATTAGCTGAAATTACTCACAAGCGTCGTCTTTCGGCTCTTGGACCGGGTGGTTTATCAAGAGAACGTGCAGGTTTTGAGGTTCGTGATGTTCATTACACGCACTATGGTCGTTTATGTCCGATCGAAACTCCAGAAGGCCCGAATATTGGTCTTATTTCTTCACTTTGTGTATTTGCGAAGGTGAATAAAATGGGATTCATTGAAACACCATACAGAAATGTAGTTGATGGTGTTGTCGATCTTAAAAATGTACCGGACTATTTAAGTGCTGAAGAAGAGGAAGATAAAGTAATTGCACAGGCTAATGCTCCGGTTCAGGAAGATGGTAAGTTTGGAGCTGATCTAGTGAAAGCTCGTGATACGGGTGACTTCCCTGTAATTGAGCCGGTAAAGTTGGATTACATGGATGTGGCACCAAATCAGATATCTTCTATTTCAGCATCTCTTATTCCTTTCCTGGAGCATGATGATGCCAACCGTGCTTTGATGGGATCGAACATGATGCGCCAGGCTGTTCCTTTGATGAAACCGGAAGCTCCAATTGTTGGTACCGGTTTGGAAGGACGTGTTGCATCTGACTCAAGAGTATTGGTTAATGCAAGAGGCGCCGGTGTTGTAGAATACGTTGATGCAAATAAAATTGTTATCAAGTACGATAGAACAGACGAAGAACGTTTGGTAAGTTTTGATGAGGACTCGGTAACTTATAAGTTGACGAAGTTCCAAAAAACAAACCAGGGTACCAGTATAAATATTCGTCCTATTGTAAAGGTAGGAGATAAAGTAACTAAAGGTCAGGTATTGACTGAAGGTTATGCAACTCAGGATGGTGAGCTGGCACTCGGTAAAAATATGAAGGTTGCCTTTATGCCTTGGAATGGTTATAATTTTGAGGATGCCATCGTGATTTCTGAGCGTGTAGTACGTGAAGATATTTTTACTTCTATTCATATTGATGAGTATACTTTAGATGTTCGTGAAACGAAATTAGGTTCTGAAGAATTAACTCCGGACATTCCTAACGTTTCTGAAGAAGCTACTAAAGATTTAGATGAGAATGGTCTTATTCGTGTTGGTGCTCATGTAAAACCAGGAGATATTTTAATTGGGAAGATTACACCTAAAGGTGAATCTGACCCTTCGCCGGAAGAAAAGCTTCTTAGAGCAATCTTTGGTGACAAGGCCGGTGATGTAAAAGATGCTTCATTAAAAGCCTCTCCATCATTACATGGTGTTGTTCTTAATAAGAAGTTGTTTGCAAGAGCAATCAAAGATAAGAAGTCGCGTCTGGCTGACAAAGAGATTATTACCGATTTAGAAGCTGAGTTTGCTAAGGATACAGTAGTATTAAAGTCGATTTTGGTTGAGAAATTAATCGCGATTGTTGCCGGTAAAACTTGTCAGGGTGTAGTCAACGAATTAGGAGAAGTAGTTATACCAAAAGGTAAGAAGTTCTCTCAAAAGCAATTAAATGCTATTGAAGATTACTCTATTATTTCTACGGATGGATGGACTACAGAAAAAGAGAAGAATATTCTAGTAAACGATCTAATTCACAACTTTAACATCAAGTTAAATGATATTAAAGGAGTGCTAAGACGTAAGAAATTTACTTTATCTGTTGGAGATGAACTTCCTGCAGGAATTTTAAAACTAGCTAAAGTTTACATTGTTAAGAAACGTAAACTGAAAGTAGGTGATAAGATGGCGGGACGTCATGGTAACAAAGGTATTGTTGCTCGTATTGTAAGAGATGCGGATATGCCTTTCTCTGAAGACGGAACTCCTGTTGATATCGTTTTAAACCCACTTGGGGTACCATCTCGTATGAATATTGGACAGATTTACGAAACGGTTCTTGGTTGGGCAGGACAAAAATTAGGTAGAAAATACGCTACTCCAATTTTTGATGGTGCTTCACTAGATGAAATTACGGAACTTACAAAAGAAGCAGGAATTCCTGAATTTGGCCACACTTATCTTTACGATGGTGGTACAGGTGAGCGTTTCGATCAGGCCGCTACGGTGGGTGTGATTTACATGCTTAAACTGGGTCACATGGTTGATGATAAGATGCACGCTCGTTCAATCGGCCCATACTCACTTATTACGCAGCAACCATTAGGTGGTAAAGCACAGTTTGGTGGTCAGCGTTTTGGTGAAATGGAGGTTTGGGCTCTTGAGGCTTATGGTGCTTCAAATATCTTACGCGAAATTTTAACCGTGAAGTCTGATGACGTTGTCGGTAGAGCTAAGACCTATGAGGCTATCGTAAAAGGTAAAGCGATGCCTGAACCGGGACTTCCGGAATCTTTCAATGTATTATTACATGAGTTGAAAGGTTTAGGATTGAAGATCAGTTTACAATAATTATTTCAGAGGGAGTGTCTTTGGACACTTCCTTATAAAACATTAATTTCTTCAGGATATGGCAATGAGAAGGAAAGATAATACACCACAACAAAAGAGCTTTTCTAATATTACTATTAGTTTAGCCTCTCCGGAATTTATTTTGGAAGAGTCTAGTGGTGAGGTTTTAAAGCCTGAAACTATCAACTATCGTACTTATAAACCGGAACGTGATGGTTTATTCTGTGAACGTATCTTTGGGCCGGTAAAAGATTATGAATGTCACTGTGGTAAATACAAGCGTATTCGTTACAGAGGTATTGTTTGTGATCGTTGTGGTGTTGAAGTAACCGAAAAGAAAGTACGTAGAGAGCGTATGGGACACATCAATTTGGTGGTGCCCGTGGCGCATATTTGGTATTTCCGTTCACTTCCAAACAAAATTGGATACCTTTTAGGTTTACCTACCAAGAAACTTGATATGATCATCTACTATGAACGTTATGTAGTAGTTCAGGCAGGTGGTGCAGTAGATAACGAAGGTAATCCGTTAGAATACTTACAATATCTTACAGAAGAGGAATATTTAGATGCTCTTGAGCGTCTACCTCGTGAAAACCAATATCTGGAAGATAAAGATCCTAACAAATTTGTCGCTAAGATGGGAGCTGATGCTCTTGAGGCATTATTATCTAGACTGGATCTTGATGAATTGTCTTATTCTTTAAGACATAAAGCAAATACAGAGACTTCTCAACAAAGAAAAACAGAGGCTTTAAAGCGTTTGTCAGTTGTTGAAGCATTCCGAGATGCGAATACACGTATCGAAAATAAGCCGGAGTGGATGATAATGAAAGTCGTTCCGGTGATTCCACCGGAATTACGTCCATTAGTTCCATTGGATGGTGGTCGTTTTGCGACTTCTGATTTGAACGATCTTTACCGTCGTGTAATTATTCGTAACAATCGTTTGAAGCGTTTAATTGAAATTAAAGCTCCTGAAGTAATCTTACGAAATGAGAAGCGTATGCTTCAGGAATCGGTAGATTCTTTATTGGATAATACGCGTAAAGCTTCAGCTGTTAAGACGGAGTCTAATCGTGCTTTAAAATCACTTTCAGATTCTTTGAAAGGTAAGCAAGGACGTTTCCGTCAGAACTTACTTGGTAAGCGTGTCGATTATTCAGCTCGTTCGGTAATTGTTGTTGGACCAACTTTACAATTGTCGGAGTGTGGTATTCCTAAGAATATGGCTGCTGAATTGTACAAGCCTTTTATCGTGCGTAAGCTTATTGAGAGAGGTATTGTTAAGACCGTAAAGTCTGCAAAGAAAATTATTGACAAAAAAGATCCTGTAGTTTGGGATATCTTAGAAAATGTAATTAAAGGACACCCTGTACTTTTGAATCGTGCTCCTACGCTTCACAGATTAGGTATCCAGGCTTTCCAGCCAAAGTTAATTGAAGGTAAAGCAATCCAGTTACACCCATTAGCATGTACGGCATTTAACGCCGATTTCGATGGTGACCAGATGGCAGTACACTTACCTTTAACTCCTGCGGCTATTTTGGAAGCTCAGTTATTGATGTTAGGTTCTCATAATATTCTGAACCCTGCGAATGGTGCGCCGATTACAGTACCTTCTCAGGATATGGTATTGGGTCTTTACTACATGACTAAGCCTCGTAAAACCGATAAGCAGAAAACAATTATCGGTCAGGGTTTAACTTTCTACTCTTCAGAAGAAGTAAGAATTGCTTATAATGAAGGGAAAGCTGAGTTAAATGCAGTAATTAAAGTTCGTACTATCGTAAAAGAAGAAGGTGAGCTTGTAACTAAGATCATTGAAACTACAATCGGTAGAGTATTATTTAATGATGTTGTTCCTGAGACCGTGGGTTATGTGAACGAAACATTAACTAAAAAGGCTTTAAGAAACATTATTGGTAAAATTCTTAAGGAAACAGATATTCCTACTACGGCTAGATTCCTTGACGACATGAAGTTGTTAGGATACAAAATGGCCTTTAAAGGTGGATTGTCATTCTCTTTAGGTGATATTATTGTTCCGGATCAGAAAGAAAAAATGATTGAAACTGCGAAGAGTCAGGTTTCTTCGATTACGGACAGTTACAATATGGGTCTTATTACGAATAACGAGCGTTACAATCAGGTTATTGATGTTTGGACCAAGACGAATTCTGAATTGACAGAACATGCAATGAATCGTTTAATTAACGATCAGCAAGGATTTAACTCCGTGTACATGATGTTGGATTCCGGAGCCCGTGGTTCGAAAGAGCAAATTCGTCAGTTATCCGGTATGCGTGGTTTGATGGCTAAGCCTCAAAAATCCGGCTCTTCAGGAGGTGCAATTATTGAAAATCCGATTACTTCTAACTTTAAGGAAGGGTTGTCAATTCTTGAGTACTTTATTTCTACACACGGTGCACGTAAAGGTCTTGCCGATACAGCCCTTAAAACAGCCGATGCCGGTTACTTAACGCGTCGTTTGGTGGATGTGGCTCAGGATGTTATTGTGTCTGAAGTAGATTGTGGTACACTTCGTGGATTACAAGGTATTGCCTTGAAGAAAAACGAAGATATTGTAGAAACTCTTGCAGAGCGTATTATAGGTAGAACATCTCTCCATGATGTTGTTAACCCATTAACCGGTGACATATTAGTTGGTTCAGGTCAAGAAATTACGGAAGATATTGCAAGCAACATTGCAGAGTCTCCTGTGGAGATGGTAGAAATTCGTTCCGCATTAACTTGTGAAACGAAGAGAGGTATTTGTTCTAAGTGTTACGGTAGAAACTTATCAACCAACCGTATGGCTGGTGAAGGTGAAGCTGTTGGTGTTGTTGCTGCTCAGTCTATTGGTGAGCCGGGAACTCAGTTAACACTTCGTACATTCCACGTTGGGGGTACTGCTTCTAACACTGCTGAAGAATCTACAGTTTCTGCTAAATTTGATGGTGTACTTGAAATCGAAGAATTAAGAACGGTTACAGGTCCTGATTCTGAAGGTAAAGACTCTATTATTGTAATTGGTCGTACCGCAGAGATGAAATTGGTTGATCCTAAAACAGGAACCACACTTGCTACAAACAATATCCCTTACGGTGCAACTATGTTTGCTAAGGATGGTGATAAGTTGAAGAAAGGTGATCCTATTTGTGAATGGGATCCATACAATGCTGTTATCTTATCAGAAACAACGGGTAAAGTAGAATTTGAGCACTTAGCTCAGGGTATTACTTACCGTGTTGAGATTGATGAACAAACTGGTTTCCAGGAAAAAGTTATTTCTGAAACTAGAGATAAGAAAATGATTCCTACAATTCTTGTCAAATTAGGAGGCAAGAAAGGTGAAACAAAATCATACAATTTACCGGTAGGTGCGCATATTATTGTTAGCGAAGGTGATAAGTTAGCTCCGGGTACTATTATTGCCAAGCTGCCACGTAAGACAGCTAAAGCGGGTGATATTACCGGTGGTCTTCCACGTGTAACAGAATTGTTTGAAGCACGTAATCCATCCAATCCTGCAGTAGTAGCTGCAATTGATGGTATCGTTTCTTACGGTAAGATTAAGCGTGGTAACCGTGAGGTTATTATTGAGTCGAGAACCGGTGAGGTGAAGAAATATTTAGTATCTCTTTCTAAGCAGATTCTTGTTCAGGAAAATGACTTTGTAAAAGCAGGTACTTCACTTTCTGATGGTGCTATTACTCCTAAGACAATCTTAGCGATTAAAGGGCCTACAGCTGTGCAACAATATCTAGTGAACGAAATGCAAGAAGTTTATCGTCTTCAAGGTGTGAAGATTAATGATAAGCACTTTGAGGTTGTTGTTCGTCAGATGATGCGTAAAGTTCAAATTAATGATGCAGGTGATACTCGTTTCTTAGAGAATAATCTTGTTCATAAAAATGACTTTGTTGAAGAAAACGATTGGATCTTTGGAAAGATGTATGTTGTCGATCCGGGTGATTCTGAGAATTTTAAAGCGGGTCAAATTATTCCGGTACGTAAGTTGAGAGATGAAAATTCATTGTTGAAACGTAAAGACTTGAAGCCTGTTGAAGCAAGAGATGCAGTTCCTGCAACTTCTACTTCAGTACTTCAGGGTATTACAAGAGCTTCGTTGCAAACAAAGAGTTTCTTATCAGCAGCATCGTTCCAAGAAACAACAAAAGTACTTAATGAAGCAGCTGTTAATGGTAAGGTTGATATGCTTGAGGGACTTAAAGAAAACGTAATTGTTGGACATAAGATTCCTGCAGGTACAGGTCTTAAGAAATACAGTAACATGGTAGTTGGAAATAAAGTTCAGCTAGAAAGTATGTTAAATGTTTCAAAAGAACCTGTAAATGAGCCAGAAGTGTTAATTATAGAGGAATAATAATGGCTGATAAAAAAGACAATAAACAAGTAAGTATTGAACTTCCTGAGGATTTAGCTCAAGGGGTTTATTCAAACTTAGCAGTAGTAAATCATTCACCTACAGAGTTTGTTGTTGATTTTATATCGATGATGCCTGGAATGCCTAAGGCAAAGGTGAAATCGAGAGTGGTTTTAACCCCACAACATGCTAAGCGCTTACTTGGAGCTTTAGCCGATAATGTAAAGAAGTACGAATCTCAATTTGGTGAGATTAAAGATGCTGGAAAACAGCAACAAGTACCTCTGACTTTTGGAGGCCCTAAAGCTGAAGCCTAAATAGATTAAGAGCCCCGAAATTTCGGGGCTCTTTTTTGTTAAAGTTTAATCAAGCCATCTCCCATTTTTTGAAATGAGACAGATTCTTTCTATTATTGTTTTAAATATTGATTTGTGAGAAAGATTGGCTTTATATTTACTTTGTTTAGTTTGATTACTTCACCTTTGGTAGCACAGTGTGGCGGGGATGATGGTCAGATAAATATTACTTCACAAAGCCAATTAGAAGCTATTACAGGATGTGAAATTATTCAGGGAGATCTAATTTTAAGTTCTCTTAATATCACTGATCTAAGCCCAATCTCATCTTTAACCGTTGTTAACGGTAATTTTCATTTGCTTAATACTGCTGTCACGGATCTAAGTCCACTTTCTTCATTGAATAATGCAGTACAAGTATTATTTCAAGGAAACACATCTCTTACTTCATGCTGTGAATTTCTTCAATTTATTGAGGCTGCTGAATTAGGTGCTATCATGAATGTATCTTTTTCCAATAATGGTAATCTGTGTGATGACATGGAAGCTATAATGCTTGACTGTTTAGGTTATGTTGAGGGATGTATAGATAGTATGGCATTAAATTTTAATGTACAGGCTTCTGTAGATGATGGTGCTTGTGAATATTCTTGTCCCGAAAGTATAGATGACATCATTGATTATAGCTGTGGAGGTGAAGCATATCCGGATAATTGCCAGATCCAAATTATTAATGCACCTAGTGATGGTGGGGGGCATTATAATAATCCGATTGGATTGTGTTACGAAGAAAGCCCACCATCTAGTGGCCCTCACAGACCGATGTGGGGAAGATGGGGTGAATATGAATATTTGCCACCTCAACGTTATCTTCATAATTTAGAGCATGGAGGTATTGCCTTATTATATCACCCTTGCGTGGAGCAAGCTATCATAGACTCGTTGAGAACTTTGGTCTGTTCGCGTTCTGAAGATGAAGGAGGAGGGTTTAGATGGGTAATGACACCTTACCCTAATTTACCTGTAAACATCGCTGCAGTAGCCTGGGAATGGACTTACTTGAATGATTGTTTTGATGCGAATAGTATTAATGAATTTATAGATAAACACTATAGAAATACTCCTGAAGATTTCTATTATAATGGAAGTTACAATACGCTTTATGCAGGTAAATGTGAAGCATACAGTTGTACAGATGAAAATGCACTCAATTTTGAATCAGTTGACTTAATAGATGATGGTTCTTGTGTTTATCCGGATTTGGATACACAGGTGGTTGTTCTTAATGAAGGTTGGAGTTTGTTTTCAACCTATATTGAACCCCTTAATGATTCTATGTCTGTGGTATTTCAAGACATCTATGAGCAAACTATTATTGTTAAAAACAATATTGGATCGGCATTCTTGCCAAATTGGGATATAGATATTAATCTGGAAAATGGACAGGGTTATCAGGTAAAAGTAAGTTCGAATTCTGTATTAGAGGTTACGGGCACCCAACTATTACCGGAATTAACACCCATTGAATTAGGGTCCGGTTGGAATATAATCGCTTATTTACGAGAGGAGCCTGCTGATGTTATTCTTGTTTTTGAGGATATTATGGAACATGTAATTATGGTGAAAAATGGAATGGGTCAGGTGTATTTTCCGAACTGGGGCTTTAACAATATTGGAGATATGCAACCCGGAGAAGGATATCAACTTAAAGTATCTGCTCCTGCAACACTTCAATATTTAGCAAACGACCAGGAGTATTAGGCTAATTTGTTTTCCAGGACTTTTAAGGTTTCAGCATCGATTGTATGACCTCCTTTATAGTTCATCCATTCTGCTTTTAGTAAGTTTAGCTCCTTGCGATATTCATTAACATTTTCTACCGTATAGAATTCATCTTCAGCACCAAAAACTAGAAAGTTTCGAGTATTGGAATGCTTTTGATTGTAAAGCTTAAAGTTAAAATCGTTTGCTATTTTCCCTCCCCATAAAATAAGGGTTTCTATGGTGTGTTTTGTTCTCAGCAGCCAACGGCTCACAGTAGCTGTTCCTTGTGAAAATCCTAAAACTTTAATTTTACATTTATAAGCTGCCTGACTGGTTAAATAATCGGTTAATTTTTCAAGGTAATTACAATGATCGTTAATTTCATCTAACCTTTTTTCCTTCGTCATCCAACTTGCTCCCACACGACCATTAAAACCTTTTAAATAGAACTTATTTAAACCTTCCGGTGCAACTATGTATCTATTGGGTTTTTCCAGTTCTTGAAATTTTTTAATAAAAAAGGAAGCTAGTTGTCCGTAGCCATGACAGACAATCCATATTTCATTGGTTTGTTTATTTAATTCTCCAAGACTATAATAGTGTGCTGTTTTTTCTATTTTAATTGTATGATTCATCATCTTATTTTGTTTTCATTTGAATAATGTCTTGCGTCCATATTTTTTACAAATGGGACAAGACTCGGGTTTATGAGATCTTGCAGGGCAATATTCTCTACCAAAAAATATAATTTGTAGATGCAACTTATTCCACAATCCTTTAGGGTATAAGCGTTTTAAGTCTTTTTCAGTTTGATCGACATTTTTACCATTTGTTAATTTCCATCGGTATGCCAATCTATGAATATGTGTGTCTACCGGAAATGCCGGTACTCCAAAGGCCTGAGCCATAACTACGGATGCGGTTTTATGTCCTACTCCCGGAAGTTCTTCTAAATATTGAAAACTTTTTGGAACCTCGCCTTTGTGTTTCTCAATGAGTATTTCAGATAATTCATAAATAGCTTTAGACTTTCTTGGAGATAAACCACAAGGTCTGATAATAGATTTAATTTCTTCCACCGATAATTTTACCATATCAAAAGGATTATCAGCCTTAGCAAATAGTAAGGGGGTAATTTTGTTCACTCGTGCATCTGTACATTGTGCAGATAGTAAAACTGCAATGAGTAAGGTATAAGTATCTTTATGATCTAATGGAATGGGGGTTTCCGGATACAGTTTCTCCAGAATGTTTCCGATTTCAAGTGCACTTGCTTGTTTTTGATTCATCGTGAGTTTTTTTACTCAATATGTATACGAATATAGTTGCTTTTATTTAAGAATTAATATCGTGCAAAATCATTTTATTTTTTATTAATTTGAACTTATGAGTGAAAACTATACTTCACAAAAAAAACCTACATATCCTGTAGGTAAACCTTTGATGGGTTATTTAAGGAAGTACTCCAGAGAGTTGCGGATTCCTGTTCGATATTTAGATTTAAAACACTATTTCACCACAGTACCTCTAGAAGATAATGGAGGTGATCCAACTTTATGGGAAACTGTTTTGTATTCTGAGTCTGATATGAAAGAGCTAAACGAGGGTTTAACAGAGACTTATTCTATTCTTAAATCTGATGGCACTACTCATATAGAACATCTTTCAGTAGATAGAATTGACTATTGCTCTTTTGGTAATTCACATCCCTTTAGAGTTAAAATTATCAATCAGCTTAACGATAATTACGATTATTTCTATGTAAAAAAGGTTGATGCTTCAAGGATTTATGGTTTGGAGTTAGAGCATATTTTATCTCCTAATAAAATCAATTACTTGGTGTATAAAGATGCCATTATTGAAGAGCATATTGCGGGAATTCCCGGCGATCAGTTTGTAGATGTAAATTTAAAACATAAAGGGAATAATGAACTTCGTTTGGCAAAGGAGTTTGTGAAATTTAATGAACGTTGCTTTATCCGACTTTTGGGCGACATGCGTTCCTATAATTTTGTTATAGATATAACTCCCGATTTTGATCAGGTTCAGTATCGTATTCGGGCAATAGATTTTGACCAACAGTCTTTTGAGGGGAGAAAGAATATGTATTTGCCCCAGTATTACAAGGAAAATAAGACTTATGTTGAGTTGGCTATGAAGCATATGTCTCCTGAAACGATAGAGCAATATAAATTAGAAGAGAGAGCTTTGATGGCGAAGCGTTTGCGTCTGGCTAAGTCTCAGGTGAAAGAGTTGATGGAGGCAATGATGCATGATGAGTTGTCATTACCAAAACATATTCACCAACTAAAGGAGGATTTGTATAAACACTACGATGATGCCACTTTCTTAAAGTGCAAAAAAATGGGGGAGATTGTACGAGTTTGCTTGGATAAAGTACATTATCATTAATTGGTAATCGTAATTATTTTATTAATAACTTCAGGAAGTTAGGCTTAATAAGTATTAATATTATGAGGTGTTTTTTTATTTGTGTTTACTTTTCCGGGATAAACTTTTAGGGCTCCGTCAAGTACTTTAATAGCATCTTTTAAATCTGTTGTATTAAGTACGTAAGCGATGCGAATTTGTTGCTTTCCTATTTCAGGAGTTGAGTAGAAGCCCTGAGCAGGAGCGACCATAATGGTTTTGTTATTCCAGCTATACTCTTCTAACAGCCACTGAGCAAATTTGTCAGCATCGTCAACGGGTAGTTGTGCAATACAGTAGAAAGCTCCCGTAGGTTTTGGGCAAATAACTCCATCAATTTTATTTAATCCTTCAATTAGGACATTTCTTCGTTCTACATACTCTTCAATTACTTCTGAAAAGTAGGAGTCAGGAGTGTTTAATGCTGCTTCACCGGCAACTTGTCCGATAGTAGGTGGGCTCAATCTGGCTTGAGCAAATTTTAACGCAGTATCTAATAATTCTCGATTTTTAGTCACCATAAAACCTACTCTTGCCCCACACATACTATAACGTTTGGAAACGGAGTCGATAAGAACAGTGTTTTGATCCAGATCTTCTAATTCTAATACAGAGATATGTTTTTTACCATCGTAGGTAAATTCCCTGTAAACCTCATCAGAAATAAGGAATAAGTCGTGTTTTAACACGATTTCCTTCAATGAGTTTAATTCGTCTTGAGTGTATAAGTAACCTGTTGGATTACCGGGATTACAAATTAAGATCGCTTTTGTTTTTGGTGTGATCAATTTTTCAAACTCCGAAATCGGGGGTAGTGAAAAACCACTTTCGATGCTTGAAGTAATTGGTTTTACAATGATACCTGCAGAAGCTAAAAATCCATTGTAGTTCGCATAAAAAGGTTCCGGAATAATGACTTCATCTCCTTCGTCCATTACACTGTTTAATGTCATCATAAGAGCTTCAGAACCTCCTGTGGTTATTAGGATGTTTGTATGGTCTACATGAATACCAAGCTTTTGGTAATATTTAGCTAAACCTTCTCTATAAGATTTATCCCCTGCAGAGTGGCTATAAGCAACTACATCAGGCTTGAAGTTTCTGATGGCTTTTAAAGCAACATCAGGTGTCTTTATATCCGGTTGACCAATATTTAAATGAATGACTTCAGCACCCCTTTTTTTTGCATTTTCTGCAAAAGGAACCAATTTACGAATTGGTGATTCCGGCATACGAAGTCCCCTGACTGAAATTTTAGGCATTATTTTGTTTTTAAATTATTAATTAAACAAGAAACGCCACACACATATGCATATATATGTGTGCGACAAATTTCATAAATTATTTCGAATAAACCTTTTATTTCGTTGCTTCTATTTTGCAACTGGAGAACTACCTGTCGTGGTTTTTACCGGACTGGTTGGTTCTTCATCAACAGCAATTGTTTTACCCTTAATACGGATTACTTTTGTAGGCTCTGTTTTAGCGTTTGATGTAATGGTTACACTTTTGTTAAAAGCACCGACTCTTTTTGTGTCGTATTTTACTTTAATTACATGACTTTCGCCGGGAGTGATAGGTTCTTTTGGCCATACAGGAACGGTGCATCCACAGCTGCCTTTTGAGTTTGAAATAATTAATGGAGCATCTCCGGTATTCGTGAATTTGAACTCGTATGTTCCGTCACCATGTTGATCGAATGTACCGAAGTCGTGAATTTCTTTTTCAAAAGATATTTCTTGTGCTTGAGAAGCAAATGTACCCGTTAGCGCAAATACAATTCCTAAAATTAATTTCTTCATTTGTATGGTTTTTATGTTTATTTTCTTTTTAACGTTTACAAATCTAATAGAATCTCTTCAACTGCCAAAAGAATGAACTGCTCTATATTGTTAAGAATATGTTAAACAGTGATGAGTGATGAGAGATGAGTTTCACGCTGAACCTGTCGAAGCGTTCACTGCAAGACTGAACGACTGCATGATAGTGACCAGTTTACTATTGGGGAAACTTAGTCTTCGTCTAACGATATAAATTGAAGGAGCCGGTAATCTCTTTTTCTTTAGGAAGTGTATAGACGTTTACCTGGTACACGATATTGTAGAAATATACACCTGCAGCTACTTCATTTCCTTTCTTGTTTAAACCATCCCAACTCGGGTATTCATTTCCAGAATCAACTGTGGCCATATGTCTTCCCCACTGACTGAACACTTCCATCTTAAAGTTTGTTGATTTACATATTCTTTCCGCATCAGTTTCCAGTTCGTGGTTGTTAATGGGTTTGAAAACGTCATTTTCTGTATCATTATTGGGTGAAAACACATTGGGCATATCCAGTGCACAATGACACTCGTTTACGACCATGTTAACTGTGTTTTTTGATGGATAAGTACCACAAGCGTTTTCAACTTCTATATGGTATTCGTACTCTTGATTAAATTCAATTTCATCAACAACATCTTCTATAGGAAGTGTTTTTTCAGATGGTGAGTTGGTCTCAATAGGACTGCCATCTACATACCAAAGATACGTATTAGCTTCTTGAGACGTAGCTAAAATTGGACTGTCCTCAATACAGGTGTTTACTAATAGATCTACGTTAATGTCAGAGTCTGTTAGTGTAAGCATAAAGTCAGGATTTTCCACATCGACTATAGCATTGAATTCACTACTTAAGGTATCAGTACCATATAATGTAAGAGTGTATAGGCCCGATCCTGATGAAAGAATGGATATATTGCTATCTGTAGTTAAGCTATCGCCATCTAAATACCAGTTGAAGGTATAGTCATCATAATCTCCGGATGGAAAAGCAATCGTAGTGTCTTGAGTCTCACAGATGTTTATGTTTGAAAACCAGTCCGTTTGGCCAAAAACAATAGTGTTTAGGGCAAGCACACATATAAGGGTAAGTGTTTTTTTCATTGTCATTTGTTTGTCGATTGAATTTACAATCGTTTATGAAAATCTTTTCTATGATATTACGTCCTACAATCATAGGCCAGGAATACACAAGAAGTATTTTTTGATAAATATATTACCTTTTTTTCCTTTGACAATACTTCATTCAAATTTACTGATTTCCATAACATAAGCTGCATCGATAGTTGCTGCATTTATGGCCTTTTCAAGATTTATAGTCTCTAATCAGCTAGATCTAGGATTCGAATCTTATCCGAACTTATGAAAATACAAATCAATCTGTTCTATACCTTGTATTTTATTTAGTATTTTGCGCGCTATACTAGTGATGCGATACTAGATACTAACTACATTTTTTATTTTTGTTCACATGAGTTCAAATTCCTTCGGAGAAATTTTTCGCTTAACCAGCTTCGGTGAGTCGCATGGTAAAGCCATTGGTGGCATTATTGATGGATGCCCGGCAGGTGTTACTTTAGACCTTGATGCCATTCAGTTGGAGTTGGATCGTAGAAAACCCGGTCAGTCTAAGATTACTACACAACGTAAGGAAGCTGATCAGGTAGCGTTTTTATCAGGTGTTTTTGAAGGTAAAACTTTGGGAACTCCCATTGCATTTGAAATATTGAATAGTGATCCGAAGTCTAAAGATTATGCGCACATAAAAGATGCTTATCGTCCTTCGCATGCGGATTATACCTACGATGTGAAATATGGTATTCGTGACTACAGAGGCGGTGGAAGATCATCGGCTCGTGAAACGATTGCACGAGTGGTGGCGGGAGCTATTGCCAAACAGATACTGAAAGGTCTTGGAGTTGATACTCATGCTTATGTTTCTGCAGTAGGAGAAATAGAAATGGATGTTCCTTATAGCGAGGTGGATCTTTCTAAAATAGATTCTAATATCGTTCGTTGTCCGGATGAGACCATAGCTAATGAAATGATCTCACTTATTGATTCGGTAAGAAAAGAGGGTGATACCGTTGGTGGTGTTATTACAGGTCTGGCTTTAAATGTTCCTGTTGGACTCGGTGAGCCTGTTTTTGATAAACTTCATGCTGATCTGGCAAAAGCCATGATGGGTATTAATGCCGTGAAAGGTTTTGAATATGGTGGTGGTTTCGAAATGTGTAAACAAAGAGGTTCGGTAGTGAACGATCTTTTTGTGACGGAAGGTGAAGATGTGAAAACGAAGACCAATTATTCAGGAGGAATTCAAGGTGGAATTTCAAATGGAGAAGCTATTTATTTTAAAGTGGCCTTTAAGCCTGTAGCGACGATTATGCGAGATCAAATTTCGCTGAATGATAAAGGTGAAGAGATTGTCGTAAAAGGGAAAGGGCGTCATGACCCTTGCGTGGTGTCAAGAGCTGTTCCCATTGTTGAGGCGATGACAGCTATGGTTATTTTAGATCATTATCTGAGAGACAAAAGCACGAAAATTTAGATACAGATTTAATGTAGGGAATATTGTATTAATAATAGAAATGAAGAATTTAGCATTACATTGGAAAATCATCATCGGAATGGTTTTGGGGGTTGTTTTTGGTTTATTGGCCATAACGATCGGTTGGGATCAATTTACCGGTGATTGGATTAAGCCTTTTGGAACAATCTTTATCAATCTCTTAAAATTGATCGCTGTTCCTTTAGTTTTCGCATCTCTTATTAAAGGTGTCGCTAGTTTAAGCGATATTTCTAAACTTTCAAGAATTGGTTCCAGAACCATTGCCCTGTATTTGGTATCTACTGTTTTGGCGGTAACTACCGGACTATTAATTGTGAATACCATCCAGCCGGGAAAGTATTTTTCTGAAGAGAAAAGAATTGAATTCAAAGAAAAATACGCTTCAAAAGCGGAAGCTAAAATGGAAGCAGCGGCTCAGGTGAAAGATCAGGGGCCATTGCAATTTTTGGTTGACATTGTTCCTCAAAACTTTATGCAGGCAACTACCAGTAACAAGAATATGCTTCAAGTCATCTTCTTTGCCATTCTTTTTGGGATAGCCATGATTATGCTGCCGGATGAGAAAACGGTGTATGTAAAAGGGTTTTTCGATGGGGTTAACGATGTCATACTTCAGATCGTTGACTTAATTATGCTCATGGCTCCTTACGGCGTTTTTGCCTTGTTGGCTTCACTTATGGTTGATTTTTCGGATGGTGATGTGAATAATGTCATTGAATTGTTCTCGGCTTTAGGTTTGTATTCTTTGGCTGTGGTTGCAGGTTTGCTAATAATGATACTTGTGGTGTATCCAATTATCTTACGCTTATTCACAAAAATGAATTACTTGGATTTCTTTAAGGGAATTATGCCCGCGCAAATGCTAGCATTCTCAACGAGTTCGAGTGCGGCAACTTTGCCTGTAACGATGGAGCGTTGCGAAGATCATTTGGGGGTTTCAGAAGAGGTAAGTTCATTTGTTTTGCCATTAGGTGCCACCATTAATATGGATGGTACGAGTTTGTATCAGGCAGTAGCTGCTGTGTTTATTGCTCAGGCTTTTGGGATAGACTTAGATTTAACTCAGCAGTTAACCATTGTTTTAACAGCCACTTTAGCTTCTATTGGAGCTGCTGCAGTTCCGGGTGCCGGATTGGTCATGCTCGTTATTGTATTGGGTGCCGTAGGTATGGACCCGGAAGGAGTTGCGTTGATCTTTGCGGTTGATCGAATTCTTGACATGCTCCGAACGGTAGTAAATGTAACCGGTGATGCAACTGTAGCAACCGTAATCGCAAGTACCGAAGGGCAATTAAGAGATGTTACCAAAGAGGATTTGATGTCTTAAGTGCTTGTTTATTGATTGAATTTCAATTATAAAAATGAGAGAAATCACCTATATGAATGTTAGAATAAATTATT
>JANXFM010000039.1 GCA_024959975.1 Flavobacteriales bacterium | reverse complement strand
AGCACAACTCCGGCACTCACAGAAATATTCAGCGAATGCTTTGTTCCCAGTTGAGGGATTTCAATACAATGGTCACATTTATCGATAACCGATTGCTGTACGCCCTTTACTTCATTTCCGAATACAACTGCAATTTTATCGTGTTGCGTACTATTGAATTTATCGAGCATCAAACTATGTTCGGCTTGTTCGATCGCCAAACAATGGTAGCCTTCCTTTTGGAGCTTTTCCACGCAGTCCAAAGTATCTTCCATGTATTCCCATTCGACAGATTCTGTAGCGCCCAGGGCGGTTTTGTGGATGTCGCGATGAGGCGGTTGAGCCGTGATGCCACACAGATAAATCTTTTCGAGTAAAAAAGCATCTGAGGTACGAAAAACCGAACCAATATTATTGAGACTCCGGATGTTGTCGAGCACCACAACGACGGGTAGTTTGGGCACTTCTTTAAACTCCTCGATGCTCAGTCTGTTCAGTTCACTATTTTTTAGTTTTCGCATCAGCTTGTCGCTCAGAATTAATATCTTAGTCCTTCGTTCAAAACGACTGCAAAATAATCAATAATAATAGCAATCCAATTGACAAAAGCACTTAAAAAGAAGAAAGAAACCCCTCTGATGCAACAGTACAATGCAATAAAGGCTAAGTATCCTGATGCGGTGCTTTTGTTTAGGGTAGGCGATTTTTATGAGACTTTTGGTGAAGATGCTATTAAGGCTTCGCGCATTTTGGGAATTGTATTAACCAATCGTGCCAACGGAAGTTCGAAAATCGAATTGGCAGGATTTCCACACCACTCTTTAGATACTTACTTGCCTAAATTAGTGCGTTCGCGATGTAGGGTTGCTATTTGCGACCAGCTGGAAGACCCTAAAGCGACCAAGAAAATTGTAAAGAGAGGAGTTACTGAATTGGTAACCCCGGGAGTTTCCTACAACGACAAAACCCTCGATCTACGCTCGAACAATTTTTTGGCTTCCATACACATGGAAAAGGATGGTGCAGGAGTGGCATTTTTGGATGTTTCTACCGGAGAGTTTTTAGTTGCGGAAGGGAATTGGGAATACGTAAATAAACTACTACAGAGTTTTTCTCCGTCCGAAGTTATTTATCAAAAGCAACATAAAGCAGAGTTTACTCAGCGTTTTGCAGACAGCTTTTTCACTTACACTCTCGAAGATTGGGTATTTACCCATGCCTTTACCGAAGAGTTATTGCTAAACCATTTTGGGACGAAATCTTTAAAAGGCTTTGGCATTGATAAATTAGACTTAGGAATTGTTGCTGCCGGTGCGGCTTTGCATTACCTAAATGAAACACAACATAATAAAGTAAGTCATATTGCTTCCATCAACCGTATTGAAGAAGACCGTTTTGTCTGGATGGATCATTTCACCATTCGCAATTTAGAAGTGCTACAGTCAACGGGAGTAAACGGAGTTTCTTTATTAAACATACTCGATCAAACCGTCTCGCCGATGGGTGCGCGAATGCTAAGACGCTGGTTGGTGTTGCCTTTAAAAGAGCAAAAGGCCATTCAGGATCGATTGAATATCGTTGATTACTTCACCCATCATGGTGATGTAGCTGATGAACTTGCCCTTCAGATAAAGCAAATGGGCGACTTGGAACGCCTCATCTCCAAAGTAGCTACTGCTCGTATTTGCCCGCGTGAAGTGGTGCAGTTAAAACGAGCTTTGAATGCCATTCTACCTGTCGTAGAATTTTGTTCGAAATCCGGAAATAAGAGTTTAGAGACCCTTGCTTCACAATTAGACCCCTGTGATCCGATTCGTGAAAAAATCGCTAAAGAGTTGCAAGATGATGCTCCTGTTCAGTTGATTAAAGGAAATGTGATCGCTACCGGAGTTTCTCAGGAACTCGATGAGCTTAGAAACATTTCTACATCAGCTAAAGATTACCTAGAGCAAATTAGAGTTCGGGAATCTGAAGCCTCGGGAATACCTTCCTTAAAAATCGCCTTCAATAATGTGTTTGGTTATTATCTTGAAGTAAGAAATTCTCATAAAGACAAAGTCCCTGAAGAGTGGATACGCAAGCAGACCCTGGTGAATGCCGAGCGTTACATCACCGAAGAGCTTAAAGAACTCGAAGTGAAGATCCTCAGTGCGAATGACAAAATTCTCGCTTTAGAACAGACCCTTTTCAACGAGGTGGTTGTTTCTTTGATGGATTACGTACAGGTGGTGCAACGCAATTCACAGCTTATTGCTCGCGTAGATGTTCTTTTATCTTTTGCTAAAATTGCCCTTCATAACGGCTATGTAAAACCTGAGCTGAATGAAAGTTTTACTTTAAACATCAAAGACGGCCGTCACCCCGTTATTGAAAAGCAGTTGCCGGTTGGCGAAGCATACGTTTCTAATGACGTGTATTTGGATAACGATACGCAGCAGATCATCATGATCACAGGGCCTAATATGTCGGGGAAATCGGCTTTATTGCGTCAAACTGCATTAATCGTGCTGATGGCTCAGATGGGTTCTTTTGTCCCTGCTAAATCGGCATCCTTAGGAATTGTAGATAAGATATTTACCCGTGTAGGAGCTTCTGATAACATCTCTTTAGGCGAATCAACCTTTATGGTAGAGATGAACGAAACGGCAAGCATCCTTAACAATGTTTCAGATCGAAGTTTAATTCTACTCGATGAAATTGGTAGGGGAACAAGTACTTATGATGGGATTTCTATTGCCTGGGCGATTGCAGAATTTTTACATGAAAATAAAGCAAAGGCAAAAACCTTATTTGCTACCCATTACCATGAGCTTAACGAAATGACCGAGAGTTTTGATCGGATCAAAAACTTTAATGTTTCGGTAAAAGAGGTAGATAAAAAAATCTTATTCCTTCGTAAGTTAAAACCCGGAGGTTCGGCACATAGTTTTGGAATTCATGTGGCGAAGATGGCAGGAATGCCAAATTCATTAATTCGCAGAGCCAATGATATTTTGGCACATTTGGAGAAATCACATTCTTCGGAAGAGCTGACGAGTAAGGCAAAATCGATCCATCAGGAGTCAGACATGCAATTGAGTTTTTTTCAACTTGACGATCCTGTTTTAGAACAGATAAAAGACGAGATCGTAAAGACCGATATCAATAGATTAACTCCGGTGGAAGCCTTGTTAAAACTCAATGAAATTAAGAAAATGATTGGTGCTTAGCGACTTGCTCCAAACCCCTTTAAATTCTGTTCTTTTTATTTTGAGGTCAATGAAAAGTACTTATATTTGCATCGCTCTTGTAAAGAGAGTATGATCGCGAGTGTAGCTCAGGGGTAGAGCATCACCTTGCCAAGGTGAGGGTCGAGGGTTCGAATCCCTTCACTCGCTCCACGAATTACTTTGCTCGAGTGGTGGAATTGGTAGACACGCCGGACTTAAAATCCTGTGCTCTTTGGGGCGTGCGGGTTCAAGTCCCGCCTCGAGTACA
>JANXFM010000157.1 GCA_024959975.1 Flavobacteriales bacterium | reverse complement strand
CATTCCGAACAGAGAAGTTAAGCCTATCCGCGCAGATGGTACTGATTAACATCGGGAGAGTATGTCGCCGCCCTTTTTAAAAGCCTTTTTACAGAAATGTAAAAAGGCTTTTTTTTTACTCTTCGATAGGCTCCCATTCGACAGGTTTAGGGTGACAACAACCAACAACTAACAACTAACAATCACCAACTGATCACCAAAAACCACACTAAATTTATATTTCTTAGCTAGACTCTGAAAAGGTGTGCTTTTTGAGATTAGAAATCCTAAGTATTCAGAGGAAAAAACATCGAAAATCATTATGTTTGTTTTTTGCTTAGAAAAACTTAACAACAAAACCCTCATGCAGAAGGTATTTTACATTTTAACTTTCTTTTTTACAATTATATTTGCCAACGCACAAACAGATTATGAATTGTTGGTTGAGTACGATGTGAACAATAATTTCTTCAGTAGCACATCTCTTGGTCACAATACTATTTTCGAAGGTTGTACCGATACGATTATCGTTACAATTTCTAAACCTAATGATTTACTGTCTATCCCTTTGGATATCCCTTATCAGCTGGCGGGAGATGCCGTATTAGGGCAATACCAAGATTATCAGATTTTCGCTACTTCGAATAATGGTATAATACCAATGCCTGTAGATAGTATCATATCAATACCAGCAAACAATCTATCGGTGGAGTTGAAAGTTTTGACTCGTTATGATGAGCATGATGAGGCAACAGAGAATATCCATTTAGAGTTACAAAGACTTCCACTTCAAGTGTCCATGTTATTAGGTATCGACATAATTCCTAATACTCTTATTTTACCTATTGTTGATCAGGCTGAATTAAATTTAAATTTAACATCTGATTTTTCTGTTTATTGCGCCGGTGACGATGCAGTAATTGAAGCCCAACTTGTTGGTGGTGTAGGAGGATTGATGTCAGAATCATATTCGGTTGACCCTTATTATTATGAATGGTCACAAATTGGTACTGCAGCTATTCAAACTGAAAATCCTACGGAAACAACAGAATATTGTGTTGTAGCTACGGATATTTGTGGTTCACAAATTCTTAATAAATGTGTAACGGTTACAGTCCCTCAATATGATTCGCTGGAAGCAAATTTGGGAATAACATACATTTGTGCAGATGTTGAGGGAGAATTATGTGTAGACATTGACGGTGGTGCTGGAAATAATACTTTTGCATGGTCTAATGGCTCTACGGATGGTTGTATATTTGATTATCATGATGAATATACAGTGATAGTTACCGATGGATGTAATGAACAGGATACTGCTGCCGGAGAGGTTTATCTGGATGAAGCTCCGGATCCATTTTTCGAATACTTGGTTATTCCTTACGAAAATTTAGGAATGGAGTTTAATAATTATACTCCTGCGATGTTGGGGTTGTCATACTATTGGGATTTTGGTGATGGATATTCTTATTTAAAGGATCCATTTCATGTTTTTAATGAAGCAGGTATACACGATGTTTGTTTAGAGGTTACAACTGCAATAGCCGGTTGTAAGAAAGAATATTCTGATTTTCTCACTGTAGACCCTCATTATTATTTCTATGTACCCAATGCGTTTACTCCAAATGACGATGCTATAAATGATTATTTTAGACCTATGGTTACAGGAACACGTATGTACGAGTTGTTTGTATACGATAGCTTTGGTAAGTTGGTGTTTAATACGACTGATGTTTCAGCCGAATGGGATGGAACTTATAATGGGAAGCCCGCTGCTGAAGGAACTTATGTTTATAAAGCAGTTATGTCTAAAGAATTAGACGTTGTGATCTTTGAAGAACAAGGGGTTGTAAATTTAATAAGATAAGTTTCAACCTTTTTACCTAACACCTAACCTAACAACCAACAACTAACAACCAATAATTAGTATCAGGTTTTCTGTTTTTTCTTTTTTGCAGCCGGGAAAAGGATGTTATTTAGTATAAGTCTATAGCCGGCAGAATTAGGATGGAGTTCTAATTCTGTTGGAGGATCCCCAACACGATGCTGATAATCTTCAGGGTCGTGACCACCATAAAAAGTCCACATTCCTTTACCTAATTTACCGTGTATGTATTTCGCTTCATTGGCACTATTATTTTCGCCCATAATTAATACATCAGACTTTATTAAATCTTTATTGTAGGCTGTAGTTTGCCCCATAAAACCATTTATGATTTGGCTGTGGTTTTGACAAAGCATGGTGGGTACAGGATCCCATTTTGCAGAGAATTCAAATAGCGTAAAGAAATCTTGGTTTTTCGCAACTTTTCTTCCTCTGGTTACATCAATATTGGAAAATTCGTATGTATTTGGGTTGGTAATGATCTGAAAGTCTTTAAAAGCGATGCTTTTATTGTAGTCTAGTAATTGTTGGGCTGACGGATTCATTGGATCCCCATCAAACATGTATTCGCAAATATCTACCCCTTCTGCAGCTAAGGCAATGTCGTAGCTGTCGGTGGCTGAACACATGGCAAATAAGAAACCTCCACCGGCAAGGAATTCCTTAATTTTAAGGGCTACTTCAAGTTTTTGAGTTGATACTTTTGAATAGCCTAATTTACCCGCTTCAGATTCAAAGTTCCTTTTTTGTTCTATGTACCATGGGGCATTTTTAAATGAGGCGTAAAACTTACCGTATTGACCGGTGAAATCTTCATGGTGAAGATGCAACCAATCGTACATAGGAAGCATATCAGCTAATATTTCTTCGTCGTAGATTATATCGTAAGGTATTTCAGCGTAAGTTAAAACCATTGTTACGGCATCATCCCAGGGTAGATTTCCTTCCGGAGAGTAAACAGCAACCTTTGGAGCTTTTTCTAATTTTATAATGTCAGTATTGCTCTCAGGATTAGCTAACTCTATTTGTAATTGATGCTTGTAGGCGTTTGTAATAATTTCATAAGTAACACCTCTGACGATGCATTCTTTTTCAATTTGACGGTTATTTTCAATGAGAAAACTACCCCCTCTGTAATTGAGTAACCAATCAACGGTTAAATCATTTTCTAAAGTCCAGAAGGCAATTCCATAGGCTTTTAAGTGGTCTTTTTGAGTGTCCTCATCCATTGGGATAAGGAGGTATGAAGCCCTAAGTGAAAAGGAACATAAAATAAAAATGAAGAGAAGACTAGAAAGGCGAGTCATCATAAACATCTTCATTAGGATCGCCAAAAGCATCGTCGGCATTCATCTTAGAAGTAAATTCGGTTTCATATCCCCCATCAGTTTCTAAATTAGAGAACTGAGCTAAATGACCTGTAAATTTCAAGCGAATATTCTCTAACCCACCATTACGGTGTTTGGCAATTATGAATTCTGCTTGTCCTTCACATGGCGTCCCATCTTCATCATCCCACTCTGTGAGACCATAGTATTCCGGGCGGAAAATGAAACTTACGATATCTGCATCCTGTTCAATGGCACCCGATTCACGTAGGTCAGAAAGTAAAGGTCTTTTGCTACCTCCACGTGTTTCTACGGCACGACTTAACTGTGAAAGTGCGATAACAGGTACATTTAATTCTTTAGCGATACTTTTTAAAGATCTGGAAATTGTAGAAATTTCCTGTTCACGATTTCCTTTGCTATCTCCACCGGCAGTCATTAATTGCAGGTAGTCAATAATAATAACTTTTACATCGTGTTGAGCTACCAATCGGCGACATTTTGCTCTTAAGTCAAATACAGATAGAGCAGGTGTGTCATCAATAAATAAAGAGGCTTTTTCAAGGTTTTTGATCTTAGCATGTAGTTGCTGCCATTCATAATCTTCAAGTTTTCCCTTTCTAAGTTTTTCAGAAGATAACCCTGTTTCAGAGGAAATTAAACGAGTAATTAATTGTACAGATGACATTTCCAAAGAGAATACAGCTACAGCAGACTTTGAATCTACTGCAATATTACGAGCCATAGATAAAACAAAGGCCGTTTTCCCCATACCGGGTCGAGCCGCTAGAATAATTAGATCGGAAGGTTGCCAGCCCGAAGTTATTCTGTCGAGTCTGGTGAAACCTGAAGCGACTCCACTTAAACCTTCTTGTTTAGAAATATGCTCAATACGTTCAATGGCTTCTTTTACCAGAGATTGTGCTGAGTCGTAATTTTTCTTAATATTCCCATTCGCTATTTCGAATAGTTTTCCTTCAGCCTTATCGAGTAGCTCAAGAACATCGCTGCTTTCGTCATAAGCATCGTGAATAATTTCGCTCGAAACTCGTATTAGAGATCTTTGTATGTGTTTTTGAACAATGATACGAGAATGGTATTCTATATGTGCGGAAGAAGCAACTTTTTGAGTGAGGTTCGCAATTCCAAAATCTCCACCACACAATTCTAATTTTCCGTTTTTACGAAGCATTGTCGATACAGTAAGCATATCGATGGGTTGTGATTCGGTAAAAAGAGTTTTTATTGCCGAGTAAATTTCTCGATGTGCATCTTTATAGAAACATTCGGGTTCAAGAATGTCAATGACTTCGTTTAAAGCATTTTTGTCAATCATTAAGGCCCCTAAAACAGCTTCTTCGAGTTCTACTGCTTGTGGAGGAAGTTTACCTTGTTCCAATCCAATAATATTACCCTTTTTTTTGTAGGGATTA
>JANXFM010000215.1 GCA_024959975.1 Flavobacteriales bacterium | reverse complement strand
AACATAAAAGAAGGTGAGATCGTAAGTATTGTAGGCTCTTCAGGAGCCGGAAAAAGCACCTTACTTCAAATTTTGGGTACGCTTGCTCAGTCCGATCTGGGTTCACTTCAAATTAATGGCCAAACCATACACGATTTAAACGCCTCAAACTTACCAGCATTCAGAAATGAGGAAATAGGCTTTATTTTCCAGGCACATCAGCTACTTCCTGAATTTACCGCATTAGAAAATGTATGCCTTCCCGCATGGATCAAAGGAACTTCAAAAAAAGAAACAGAAGAGCGTGCTAAAGAAATCCTTAAGAATTTAGGCCTTGAAGATCGTTTAAACCATAAACCTATGGAGCTCTCCGGTGGAGAACAACAACGCGTTGCTGTTGCCAGAGCTTTAATAAACAACCCATCGGTAGTCTTTGCCGACGAACCTTCAGGAAACCTAGATACCACCTCTGCTAAGGCATTGCACGAATTATTCTTTCAACTTAGAGATCAATACAATAAAACATTCGTAATCGTTACCCACAATCGTGAATTGGCCGAAATGAGCGACAGAATGTTAGAAATAAAAGATGGAGTGATTATCAATTAACAATTATTACACTGACTACCATTCACTACGCTGCATAGAATGATCTCAAATGATGACTCACTCAGAACTCAAAGAATTTTTAGACGAAAAGGTAGACCTGTATCTACGCGCTGATTTCGTGGGTGATGACCCAATAAGTATTCCACATCAATTTGAGAAAAAAGAAGATATTGAAATCTCTGCTTTCTTAAGTGCCACCATAGCCTGGGGACGCAGAGCCATGATTATGAAAAATGCCAAACGCATGATGCTGATTATGGATAATAGTCCCTACGATTTTATTATGAATGCCAGTGACAAAGAAATTAAAACCAGCCTGGATTTCTGTCATCGCACCTTTCAGGGAATCGATTTACATACCTTCATTCTAGGACTCAGAAACATTTACCAAAACCACAATGGATTAGAGGCTTGCTTCTACACAAACAAAGAAGACATGAGCAAGGGAATATCTGATTTTAAAAAAATATTCTTTAGCATAGAACATCCACTAAGAAGCGAAAAACATATTTCTGATCCTCTACGAGGCTCTGCAGCAAAACGACTGATTATGTTTTTACGCTGGATGGTACGAAGCAACAAGGAAGGTGTAGATTTTGGCATCTGGAAAAGTCTGAATCCTGCCCAACTTTCCTGCCCTTTAGATGTCCATACGGCCAATGTTGGTAGAAAACTTGGTTTAATTAAGCGTAAAGCCAACGATTGGAAAACAGTAAAGGAACTTGATGTTCACTTAAGAAAATTTTGCCCTGAAGACCCTGCCAAATATGATTTCGCGCTCTTTGGACTAGGTGTTTATGAGAAGTTTTGAGCATTCAACTTTCACATATTTGAAAAATCATTAACTTTGCCTTTTAATGAGATTATCGGAACCATACTTCCTTTATGCGTTTTTGGCACTAGCCATCCCTGTTTTCATTCATTTATTTTCTCTACAAAAACACAAAACGGTTTACTTTAGCAATGTTGCTTTTCTGAAACAAATACGTCAGAAAAAAAGCCACATCAACAAGCTTCAAAAACTACTCTTATTACTTCTTCGACTACTCTCACTATCCGCAGTAATACTAGCTTTTAGCGAACCTTATGTCAGCCAAAATAATGAGCTTGTTAGGGATAAAAAGATCATTGGAATTTACATCGACAATTCCTTTAGTATGAATGCCGACAACGAGAAAGGAGTGCTGATCGAACAAGCAAAAAATAATGCTCGAAACATTCTAAATGCTCACAAAGGTAAGGATGAATTTATCTTCATAAGCAACGAACTACAAGGCAAACACCAACGCATTCTAGACCATAATGACTGTTTAGACGCCATTGACCAGACAAGTATTAAAGCACCTGTTTTAAATGTAAGCGCTGTAATCGATAGATGGAACGCTTTAAAACAGAATGAGATTAATGCCGAAGCTGAACTTTATCTGATTAGCGATTTCCAAAAGACAAGCTTCTCTGAGGAATTCTACACTCAAGACAGCAGCTTTACAACACACCTGATCCCAATAAGCTCTTATCCGAAAACAAATCTTTCTATTGACACCTGTTATCTGGAATCGCCTAATCACAGCTTAGGACAACAAGAGTGGTTGTATTTTGAAGTTTCAAATGAATCAAATAAAGACCTGGATAATCTTTCCGTAAAATTAATTATTAATGGTCAGCAAAAAGCCTTAAGCACGCTTGCAGTTAAAGCCCACACTAAAACAACTGCTAAGCTTAGCTTTAACAATCATACAAACGGAACACAAAAAGCCCATATCGGATTAACCGATGCTACAATTCCTTTTGATAACAGATTGTACTTCAATTTTGATGTAATAGAATCCAACAAAGTGTTATGCATCCACGAAAACACTTCGAACAAAGCGTTAAACACTTTGTTCCAAGATAATATGTTTGATTACTCTGAATCAAATGTCGGAGTACTTAATCTTGCAAACTTAAATACGCAAGATCTTATTATTCTGGAAAGCATTAATAACCCG
>JANXFM010000043.1 GCA_024959975.1 Flavobacteriales bacterium | reverse complement strand
TATACAGCAAAAGAAATCACTTTTCCTATTCGAGTTCTTAAAGAATTAGGAATTAACAATCTATTAATCTCAAACGCTTCAGGAGCAATAAACCCCAATTACAAAAAAGGAGATTTAGTTATTCTAAACGACCATATCAACCTCTTATTTGACAATCCACTTAGAGGAAAAAACATAGATGAACATGGCTCAAGGTTTACCGATATGTCTGAACCTTACAATAAAAAATTACGTGATCTACTATGGGAATGTGCTCGCAATATTGACTGCAACTTCCACACAGGTGTATATGCTGCTTGGCAAGGTCCTTCGCTGGAAACGAGAGCCGAATACAGAATGTTAAAAATCTTAGGTGCCGATTTGGTCGGAATGTCAACAGTTCCCGAAGTTATTGTTGCCAATCACATGAACTTACCTTGCGCTGTCGTATCCGTATTAACCGATGAATGCGATCCAGACAATTTAGTCCCGGTTTCTATTGAAGAAATTATTGCAACTGCGAAAAAAGCAGAACCTCATCTTACCACCCTATTCACCAAAATTATTGAGCAGCTATAAATTCGTTAAAAACTCCAGAGTATCTACTCCATCCGCATAATCATTAACAGCAGGAGATTGTGCCTGTCCTAAATCAAATGAATTTGGAAGATCAAGTGTAGAGACTACACATTGTATTTGATCGGTTATTGTTGCCAAGTGTTTTTGTAGCGCTTCAACACAATCATAGGCTTCATAATGAAGCATAGATATTGGTGAGGACAAAGAAGTATCCTCTCTTAATAACAAGAAGCCATTTTCTAACATATCATTACCACCCATTAAAAATAGAGCACGGTAATAATCAAAATTATTAGCATACTTCTTATTATCTAAAACATCCTTATACTCATATAAGGCTTCAAACAAAAGGTCAAAGTTGTAATCTTTAGGAACATAAACTTTAGATACATTTCTACAACCTAATCCATAGTATGCAAAAATATCATCGCCAAGGGCAATCAACTCCTCTTTAGATTCACTTCCGGTTAAAACAGCTACAGAATTTCTGTTCTTTCGAATAATATGAGGATACTTCCCAAAATAATGATCAAAATAACGAGCTGTATTGTCAGACCCTGTTGCGATAACTGCATCAAAATCTTCCATTCTGGATTCTGTAAACATCACTCTATCCAGAAATTCCGGATTCAACTGAATTAACATCTTTGTAATTAAAGGCAATAAAATTTTATCGTCAGAAGACAACTTTACCAATAAATGATTCCCACTGATTAATGCACAAACATAATCATGGAAACCAACTAAGGGAATATTCCCAGCCATAATAATGGCCACCTTTTTTGGACGATTATTCCAATTGTATTTTGAAGACCACTCTAACAACACTTCCTTTGTTAACCATTGTGATAATGCAGTCACAGATCTTCGAACCTGCTGCTCTTCAAACCAACCATTGTGAACTTTTGCCGAAGAAATCACTAAAGAAAACTCCTCGTAAAACTGCTCATTTAAAGCGGTATCTTTCTTCTGTGTTTCAGCAAACTGAAATTGGCTCAGAAACGTTCCTAAATAACTAAACGCTTCAATGATTTTTTCGCGATTCATCAACAATGTTTTTTCTATCTTTGTCTCGCAAACATACAAATCTTTAAAACATAAAAGACAATGGCAATTATAATCACCGACGAATGCATCAATTGTGGAGCATGTGAAGCTGAATGCCCAAATACGGCTATCTATGAAGGCGGAGTAGAGTGGTCTTTTGCTGAAGGAACTGAACTTACAGGTCAAGTTAATTCCAAAACTGGGATTTCTGCTGATGCAGACGAAGAACTAGAACCGATTTCCTACGACTTCTACTATATAGCAACAGATAAATGTACCGAATGTAAAGGCTTCCACGAAGAGCCTCAATGCGCTGCAGTATGCCCCGTGGAATGTTGTGTACCTGATGAGGACCACGTAGAAACAGAAGAAGAACTTCTTGCGAAAAAAGCACAACTTCATTGTGAATAAACACTTCAAATATCTTCTATTTGTTTTCTTTTCATTGACTTTTACCAGTCAAGCTCAAAACGAAAGTGATTTTATCTTTTTTGAATCCAGATTGCAAACCTTAGCCAATAAAATTTTAACCGCAAGTTCCGATTCTCTAAAAAAAGAAGCCAACAAATTACTTACAGAAGATATTGAAGAAATTTTATTGCTTAAAGGAAGTTTCCACTACCCTTTTGAAAACATTAACAATCTTAGTGTTTTAAGTGCTCCTGATAGAAAGTTTAAACTATTTAACTGGGTAGTACCCGGGGAAGATGGCTCTTTTGAATATTATGCATACCTACAGTTTTACAAGAAACGTAAAAAAGAACTATATTTATTTAAACTTTCCGACATATCTTCTTTTGTAGAAGATGAAGAGTATAAAGTATTTACAGATGGTGACTGGTTTGGAGCCCTCTACTCAGACATAGTGCACACTAGATTTGAAAAGAAAGACTACTACACTCTTTTA
>JANXFM010000074.1 GCA_024959975.1 Flavobacteriales bacterium | reverse complement strand
GGTCAAGAGACTAAGGTAAAGCTTTATATAGAGCGGGAAATTGAACATTTAGGGATGCAGGATTATGTTGCCCAAATTTTAGTTCCTACCGAAAAAGTTTACCAGATAAGAAATGGTAAGAAAGTAACCAAGGAAAGAAATTTTTTCCCCGGTTATGTGATGATTGAAGCCGCACTTGTTGGTGAAGTAGTGCACGTTATTAAATCGATTACAGGTGTTATTGGTTTTTTAGGAGCAACGAAAGGTGGTGATCCGGTTCCTTTAAGAGTTTCTGAAGTAAATAGAATTCTTGGGAAAGTAGATGAGTTGGCTGACTCAGAAGAATTAATGAGTGTAGCCTACGTTGTTGGTGAAACAGTGAAAGTTGTAGATGGTCCATTTAACGGATTTAATGGATTTATAGAGGAAATTAATGAAGAGAAGCGTAAGCTATTGGTGATGGTTAAGATTTTTGGTAGAAAGACACCACTGGAGTTGAACTTCATGCAAGTAGAAAAAGAATCATAAAAACTTAAGTGTTTATTTTTGGGTGACCCGTATATAAAGCTTCCTAACCCAAAAGAGGAACATTTATTAACTAAGAACAAAAACAAAAATAATGGCAAAAGAGATAGTTGGGCTCATTAAATTGCAAGTAAGAGGTGGTGCTGCTAACCCTTCTCCACCCGTAGGTCCTGCCTTAGGTGCGAAAGGTGTTAACATCATGGAGTTCTGTAAGCAGTTTAACGCTCGTACACAGGATAAAGCCGGTAAGGTTCTTCCTGTTGCAATTACTGTTTACGCTGACAAGTCATTTGACTTTGTAATTAAGACGCCTCCGGCGGCTGTTCAATTATTGGAAGCAGCAAAAGTTAAAAAAGGTTCATCTGAATCAAATCGTAAGAAAGTTGCCAAGGTTACTTGGGATCAGGTTCGTGCGATTGCCGAAGATAAAATGCCCGATTTAAACTGCTTTAAAGTTGAATCTGCAATGCAAATGGTTGCTGGTACAGCAAGAAGTATGGGTATTACTGTAACGGGAGAATTTCCTTCTGCTTAATCATATTGAGACATGGCAAAGTTGACTAAAAAACAAAAAGAAGTTGCTACTAAATTTGATGTAGCAAAATCATATAATCTGTCTGAAGCGAGTTCAATCGTTAAAGAAACTACATCTGGTAATTTTGATGCAAGTGTAGATTTAGCGATTCGTTTAGGAGTAGATCCACGTAAAGCGAATCAAATGGTTCGTGGTGTGGTTACACTTCCTCACGGTACAGGTAAAGATGTAAATGTACTTGTTCTTTGTACTCCGGATAAAGAAGAAGAAGCTAAAGCTGCTGGTGCTGACCATGTAGGCTTGGATGAATACGTTGAGAAGATCAAAGGTGGTTGGACCGATGTTGATGTGATTATCACAATGCCAAGCTGTATGGGTAAACTAGGTCCTTTAGGGCGCGTACTTGGTCCACGTGGATTAATGCCAAACCCTAAAACTGGTACTGTTACCATGGATGTAGCAAAAGCTGTTAAAGAAGTAAAAGCTGGTAAGATCGACTTTAAAGTTGACAAGTATGGTATTGTTCATGCAAGCGTAGCAAAAGCATCATTTGATGCGACTAAAATTGCTGATAATGCAGATGAATTAATCCAAACGATTGTTAAGTTGAAACCTACATCCTCGAAAGGTACGTACATTAAGAGTATTATAATGTCGAGTACGATGGGTGCAGGTGTAAAAGTTGATACAAAGTCTATTTAAGACTTAGCAAATCTAAAATACCTTAGGGTTATGACAAAAGAAGAGAAAAAAGAAGCTATCGATAAACTTACCGATCTATTGGCTGCAAGTAAAAATGTTTACTTAGCTGATATTTCAGGTATGGATGCTGATCAAACTAGCAAGCTACGTAGACTTTGTTTTAGTAAAGGAGTACAACTTCAAGTTGTGAAGAACACTTTATTGAAGAAAGCTATGGAATCTTGTGACAAAGACTACAACGAGTTGTACGATGTTCTTAAAGGGAACACTTCAATGATGCTTTCTGAATCGGCTAACGCCCCTGCAAAAGCAATCACTGAATACCTTAAAAAGAACAAAGGTGCTGAAAAACCTTTATTTAAAGGTGCTCTTGTTGAAGAGTCTGTTTACTCTGCGGATCAATTAGAAATTCTTGAGACTTTAAAATCGAAAGAAGAATTGATCGGAGAGATTATCACGTTACTACAGTCTCCGGCGAAAAATGTTATTTCCGGCCTACAATCGGGTGGAAGTACGCTTGCCGGTCTTATGAAGACTTTAGAAGAACGTGCACAATAAATTTGTACGCACTCTGTTTCCAAATAAAAATTAATTAAGAAACCTAACAAAAACACATACATTATGGCAGATTTGAAAGAATTCGCTGAGCAATTGGTTAACCTAACTGTAAAAGAAGTTAACGAATTGGCTACGATTTTAAAAGACGAATACGGTATTGAACCAGCTGCTGCCGCAGTTGCTGTTGCAGGTCCTGCAGCAGATGGTGGCGGTGCTGCTGAAGAGCAAACTGAATTCGATGTTATCCTTAAAGCTGCTGGTGGCTCTAAATTAGCTGTAGTAAAGCTGGTTAAAGAATTAACCGGTGCTGGTCTTAAGGAAGCAAAAGGAATTGTAGACAGTGCTCCGGCTCCGTTAAAAGAAGGTATTGCTAAAGATGAAGCGGAAGCTCTTAAAGCTCAATTAGAAGCTGCAGGTGCTGAAGTAGAATTGAAGTAATTTTCCTTACTTTTAAATACTCATGGTTTAGGCTTTAAACTTCGGTTTAAAGACCTAGACCCTTTTGTGCTTTAGAATAGTCCATTTATTTTTCATTTAAATTTTTGTCCATTGGCTCAGACAAAATCAAACGAAAGAATCAGTTTTGCTTCCATCAAGTCGCAATTGCAGTATCCGGATTTTCTGGATATTCAGTTGAAGTCATTTGAGGATTTTTTCCAGTTGGAAACAAAATCTGAAGACCGCGAAAACGAAGGTCTGTTTAAAGTATTTAGTGAAAACTTCCCGATTTCGGATACGAGAAATAATTTCGTACTCGAGTTCTTGGATTACTTTGTTGATCCACCTCGTTACGTTCTTGATGAATGTATCGAGAGAGGTTTAACTTTTAGTGTTCCTTTAAAAGCTCGGTTGAAGCTTTATTGTACGGATCCTGAACATGAAGATTTCGAAACCATCGTTCAAGATGTGTATCTTGGAACGATTCCTTACATGACTCAAAGAGGTACTTTTGTTATCAATGGGGCTGAAAGGGTATGTGTTTCGCAGTTACATCGTTCGCCAGGGGTATTCTTTGGTCAAAGTTACCATGCAAACGGAACAAAATTATATTCTGCCAGAGTAATTCCTTTTAAAGGTTCATGGATAGAATTCGCTACCGATATCAATTCTGTGATGTACGCTTACATCGATCGTAAAAAGAAGTTACCTGTAACTACCTTATTGCGTGCAATTGGATATGAAAGCGATAAAGATATTTTAGAAATATTTGATCTTGCTGACGAAGTTAGAGTTAGTAAGGCTGGATTGAAAAGAGTTTTAGGACGTAAGCTTGTAGCTCGTGTACTTAAAACCTGGTTCGAAGATTTCGTGGACGAAGATACAGGAGAGGTTGTATCTATCGAACGTAACGAAGTTCTTCTTGACCGTGATGTTGTTCTTGAAAAAGAACATATTGACGTTATTATGGAGGCAGGAGTGAAAACCATTTTGCTTCACAAAGAAAATGCGGAAGCATCGGAATACGCAATTATCCATAATACATTACAAAAAGACCCGACGAATTCAGAGAAAGAGGCCGTTGAGCATATTTACAGACAACTCCGTAATGCGGAGCCGCCTGATGAAGAAACTGCTCGTGGTATTATTGATAAATTATTCTTCTCTGAAACCAGATATAGCTTAGGTGAAGTAGGTCGTTACCGTATTAACAAGAAATTAAATCTTGATTTAGGTCTTGACGAAGCTACACTAACCAAAGT
>JANXFM010000129.1 GCA_024959975.1 Flavobacteriales bacterium | reverse complement strand
GGAACTTTTATATGCTGCTGTTTCTTCAGAAGAACATTGCTCCATGGAGATTCGCGCAGGGTAGAGGATGTCATCATTCTTAAACCAGGCAGGTATTTTTTTTTGCGCAATTTGTTTTCCTGTCAATTGCTGAGCAATAGCTTTCATATCCCATTGAGGATATTTGGAAGCTTGCAACATTAAATCGGCAGCTGTGGAATGCAGCTGCCGATTGATAAAGTCTTGTATTTTAGAGTCTTTCAGGTTCACGTATTAGTCATTAGTACGTCATTAAAAAAGCCGTTCCTAAAGTAACTGCTATAAAACCTACAGGTGTTAAAGCGCCCTGTCGCAATCGTTTTCTTTTTTGTAGCACCATATTGATAGCCATTATAATAATCAGCATTGGAAAATAAATACTCGTTATTCGGGTTTTGGTGATTTATGAAACGCCTGTCCTTAGGAGGTATAGCATAACAAATGGCTGCCGGTACAAAATAAGCGGAAATACTACCTAAACCTATAAGGTAATCGCCTGTACCCCTAAAATAAACCTCTGCGTCTAATACACCTTGATTAAAGTCTTTGTACTGTGTAGAGTCAGAAAACACCCTTTGATGGTCATAGATCTGAGCTTTCGAACACAATGGGATCAGGAATAAAAGAAAAATAAGCTTTTTCATTATCTCGATCTGTAGTTAAATCCAACAGTGATCGTAAATCGATGACCTGTTTGAATTGTTTTTGTTTCGTTTATATAATTATACTCATCATCATAATGATCCGTTTTTTCTCTTTTTGTTGAGGGAACCCACGCAAAGTTGATAGGGATGTTTAAATTCCCTGCTTTAATGGTTTTACCAAAGCCTAAAACCAAAGCAGCTCCGGCAAGAGAAATATTAGGTCCAATAGCAAATTCGTAGCCCGATTCAAAACGGGCACCAAACATCGCGCTTACACTGGGCAGGAAAAGTCCGTGTTCTAATCCTCCGATAAATAAGAGACCTTCAACCAATCCGGCAACCTTATCATCACCCATAATTTGTTTTTCAAATTGATAACCAAATTGAGTGATAAGATTAGAGTTTAAACCGAATTCTTCATCTAAGTTATCTGTTAACTCACCATCAGTAAGGATTGTGAAACCTACTCTTGGACCGGATAAGTTTTGTGTAAAATTACTAGGTGAAGTGTTGTTGTTAGAGTATTGAATTTGAGAAAACCCTTGTCCAACAAAGATTAAACTTACAGCTAATAAAGCTAGTTTTTTCATTTTTTGATATTTAGTTAGTAAATACATATTGTAAAATATTAGCACCCATTTTGAGAGCTAAGATACGAATGTTTTGGCTGTCCTTGTGTACTTCCGGATCTTCCCATCCGTCACCTAAATCACTTTCGTAGGAATAAAAACAGACCAGGCGTCCTTCGTAGATTAACCCATAACCTCTAGCAGGTTGCTTGTCGTGTTCATGAATTTTAGGTAAGCCGTTCTCAAAAACATAGCTTTGGTGATAAATAGGGTGATTAAAAGGCAATTCAATAAAATCCAGTTCCGGAAATACTTTTTTCATTTCAGGTCTTATGTAAGCATCCATCCCATAATTATCATCAATATGTAAAAACCCTCCTGCTTCAAGGTAGCGTCTGAGGTTTTCAGCTTCAGAAATTGAAAACACCACATTCCCATGTCCGGTCATATGGATAAATGGGTATCTGAACAGGTCTGTACTTGCCACATCAACCACATCATATACGGGGTCAATATCCATATTCAGATTAATCGTACAAAATTGAATCAGATTATTAAGTGAAGTAGGGTTTGCATACCAATCGCCACCCCCATTGTATTTTAAAACAGCAACTTTACAGCTATAGCTGGAAAAGGCCATGGCTATTGGAAATAGCATCAAGAGTAAATATTTAAGCTTTTTCATGATGTAATGCTAAGGTATGACAAGCTACAATTCCGGCTGTTTCGGTTCTTAATCTGGAATTCCCCAGACTAACAGGTTTAAAATTATGATTTAAAGCCAAATCAATTTCTTTCTTACTAAAATCTCCCTCAGGACCGATGAGTATGGTTGAATTCGCTGATATTATTGTTTGTAAACTCATTTTCTTTTGCTCCTCACAATGTGCTATAAAACAATCTAAATTCTGGTTGTTCTTAATAAAGTCATCGAATGAAACAGCTTTATTTAGTTTGGGTAATTTTGCTTTTAGGGATTGCTTTGTTGCCGAAAGTATAATTTTCTCCATGCGCTCATTCTTAATAACTTTTCGTTCTGAACGTTCACAGATGACGGGCGTAATTTCATCAATACCGATCTCGGTAGCTTTTTCCAGAAACCATTCAAATCTATCGTTGTTTTTTGTGGGTGCAATAGCAATATGTAATGAATAGGAGCGAGGAGTCTCTTTCCATTTTCTTACAATTTCAAACGCTGTTTTTTTTTGTGAAGCTAAAGTGATTTTTACTTCATAAAAGTTTCCGTGACCGTCAATTAAGTGAATCGTATCACCTTCTTGTTTACGTAGTACTTTTATACAGTGTTTGCTTTCTTCATTACTTAAGTGTGAAGACCCTTCAAAAACTTCCGGACAGTAGAATAATTGCATGGAACGAAAATAAAAAAAAGGTACTCAATTGAGCGCCTTTTTAAGGTAAAATATCTACCCTTATGTGTTAACAGTAGCTCTGGGAGCAGCTTTGAGGATTTTTTCGTTGGCATTATTGTTAAACTGCTCAAAGTTTGCTCTAAATGCCCTTGCTAATTCATTTGCTTTGGTATCGTATTCATCTTTATTTTTCCATGTATTTTTTGGGAATAGTAATTCATCCGGCACATTAGGACATGTAACGGGCATATTTAACCCAAATACAGCGTGATTTTTATATGCTACATCATTTAATTCACCATTTAAAGCAGCACTAATCATAGAGCGCGTGTATTTTAATTTTATGCGAGAACCAACACCATATTCTCCACCAGACCACCCGGTGTTTATCAACCACACATTTACATCATTTTCAGCCATTTTCTCACCCAACATTTCTGCGTAAAACATGGGGTCTAAGGGCATAAATGGTGCACCAAAACAAGCTGAGAATGTTGTTTGTGGTTCTGTAATTCCGGTTTCTGTTCCGGCAACTTTAGCTGTATAACCGGAAATAAAGTGGAACATAGCCTGGCCGGGAGTCAATTTTGAGATTGGTGGTAACACACCAAAAGCATCACAAGTTAAAAAGAAGATGTTTTTTGGTACCGGTCCTGTAGAGGGTTCCTGAATATTATTGATATAGTGAATAGGATAACTTACACGAGTATTTTCTGTTTTGTCACCACGTGTGTAATCAGGTTCATTTGTACCTTTTTTAAACGTGATGTTTTCTAAAAGCGCACCTTTTTTAATGGCGTAAAAGATTTCCGGCTCCTTTTCTTTACATAAATCGATACATTTGGCGTAGCATCCTCCTTCAATGTTGAACACCTCATCTTTGGACCAACCGTGTTCATCATCACCAATAAGATTTCTATCCGGATCGGTAGATAAGGTCGTTTTACCGGTGCCTGATAAACCGAAGAATAAGGCTGTGTCACCATCTTTCCCGACATTGGCTGAACAATGCATGGAAAGAACATTTTTTTGGAATGGAAGGATGAAATTTAAGGCAGAGAAAATTCCTTTTTTTATCTCACCTGTATAACCCGTACCCCCAATTAAGATTACTTTTCTAGTGAAATTTAAAATAGCAAAGTTACGCTGTCTTGTACCATCTGTTTTAGGGTCAGCTTTAAATTCCGGGGCATTGATAACCGTCCATTCTGATTCGAAATTTTCAATCCCTGACTTCGACGGGCGAATAAACATATTGTCAGCAAAAAGGTTTGCCCAGGGATGTTCACTTACAACAGTTAATCGTAGTTTATAGGATTCACAAGCACATGCTACTGCATTTCTTGCATAAATTTCTTTGTTTGATAGATAGTCCGTTATTTTAAGGTATAATTTATCAAATTGATCCGGTTCAAAAGGGATATTGACACCTCCCCACCAAACAGAGTCTTTAGTAATCGAATCTTTTACAATAAACCGGTCTTTGGGAGAACGACCGGTAAACTCGCCTGTATCAATAGCTAAAGCACCGGTATTCGTGAACACCCCCATATCCTTGTCAACTGAAATTTTCGCCAAAACTTCTGACGTTAAGTTCCAGTGAGTAGTGGCATTTGTGATGCCGAAATCGACTATGGATTGTTTTGAAGATTTTAATCCTTTCTCAATATTCATTATAGAATGTTTTCGTTTTCACAGGTAAACAAGATGTACTTGTTTATTTCTTTATCGAGGGGAAGGACATGAATTTATTTATGGATTATTAAAAAAAAACAAAATTATTTAAACGGGTATGCTAAATTATTTCTTACTTATTTTTTTGGATTACAAATTTCTCATGTTCCGTAAAGTCAGCAATCAATTGATCTATATTTTCAACATCAAACAGATGATTATAAGCAGCTTGTATGGTAGATATTTTTATCTTGTGTTCGTCGATGAGTTCAAGAAAGTTTGATAGTTGATCTACAGTAATGCATTCTCTTTTAGCATAAGCTGTAATGAGGATGTATTTTTGCTGATCACCTTGTTTTAATTGAACCGTTTCGTAAAGTGAAGTAAATCGTTCTTCCGATGTAGCAGTTTCACAATCTGCAGCTTGTAAAGAAAAGCTCATTGCAAATAGTGTTACAAGACCTAAAATACCCTTCATATTTAAAATGTTTTCTACTAAGTTATTGACTACAAATTTATGAAAAATTGCCATATATTAGCCTAATACTTAATATAAACTATGACTCAAAAAATATTTATCATTGGAGCAGGGCGTTCATCTTCTTCTCTCATTAAGTATCTTATCGATGAATCCATCGATAATAATTTTGAGATTAAAGTTGGAGATATAGATCTTAGTCTGGTAGAATCTAAAATAGGAGCTAATGAAAGAGCTTCAGCAATAAGTTTTGATGTATTTAACGATGCACAAAGAATTGTGGAAATTCAAAATGCAGATATCGTTATATCCATGCTTCCTGCGACTTTGCACTTTAAAGTTGCTCAGGATTGTGTGAAGTACAAGAAAAACTTAGTAACAGCTTCCTATGTTTCAGATGAAATAAGATCTCTTGATGTTGAAGCAAAAAAAAATGGTGTTTTATTGTTAAATGAAATTGGTCTTGACCCCGGTCTTGACCACATGTCGGCCATGAAAGTGATTGATGATATCAAAGCCAAAGGAGGGGAGCTTAAAAGTTTTAAATCTTACTGTGGAGGCCTAGTCGCTCCTGAGTTTGATACAAACCCCTGGAAATATAAGTTTACCTGGAATCCTCGTAATGTAGTACTTGCAGGACAAGGTACAGCAAAGTATGTGGAAGGAGGGAAGTATAAATACATTCCTTATGGGCAGTTGTTTAAAAGAACAGACGTCTTGAGTGTGTTGGATTATGGTGAGTTTGAAGCTTATGCCAATAGAGATTCCCTTTCTTATCGGGAGATTTATCATTTAGATGATATTCCAACCCTATTTCGTGGTACATTAAGAAGACCGGGGTACGTAGAAGCCTGGGATCTGTTTGTTCAAATGGGGATGACGGATGACAGCTTTGAAATGAACGTTTCCGGAATGACCTATAATGAGTTTTTTCATTCATTTTTAGATGATACAAAATTTAGTGCTAAGGATTATTTAAAATCTCATTTTGGAGTAAGTGATATCGTTTTGTTTAAAGTAGAGTGGTTAGGTTTCTTTAAGGAAACAGAGATTGGATTAGAGATGGCAACCCCTGCACAGGTTTTGCAAAAACTCCTTGAAACGAAATGGTTATTGGAAGAAGAAGATAAGGATATGATTGTAATGCAACACCAATTTATTTATGAATTGGAAGGTGCCAAGCATGAATTACATTCTTCTTTTGTGACTCTTGGCGAGGATCAAACGTACACCGGAATGGCTAAAACAGTAGGTTTACCGGTAGGTGTAGCTACCAAACTGATCCTTAATGGTGTTATTAAAGGAGCGGGGGTAAAAGTTCCCGTAAGTAAAGATATCTACAATCCTGTTCTTGCCGAATTAGAGCAGTTTGGCATTGAATTTATTGAGGAAGAGATTCGCTAAAGACCTAAATAAAAATCTTCAGTAAGAGTTATGTACTCTTTCGTATAAACGCCTTTGTCAGAATAAATACAAAGCTCCGATTTTATTGTTGGAACTTTTTCTTTTGAAAATAACATGAAGGCTCTATTTGGTGTAGAGCCCGGTTTAGGTTGAACAACTAAGTAACTTTTTAAAGAATAATTTTTAGACTCAATGAGTGTAATCATTTTTTTTGACTCATCAACAGGTAAAACACATGCCAGTTCGGAGTCCTCAGATCCCTGTCTGCACCAGATCATAACTAAATCATTTAAGTCAAAACCTACTTGGTGTCTTGCATTTTTTCTTGAAGCATCCTTAGATAAAATGGAATCACTAAAATAAGGAGGGTTAGAAATAATCAGATCAAATTTATCTTCAGATGACCACTGCCTAGCATCTGTTGATATAAGTTTAATTCGTTCTTTCCACGGACTGGCTTTTATGTTTATTTCAGCTTGATGACATGCAGCTAAGTCCATTTCCAGAGCTGTGATAGTTGACTTCGTAGTTTTTTGAGCCATCATTAATGCGAGTAAGCCTGTTCCTGTACCGACATCCAGGATAGAGTTACATTTAGGTCTTACATTTAACCATGAACCTAACAAGATGCTATCCGTACCAACTTTCATGGCAGTTTTATCCTGTTGAATCGTAAATTGCTTAAAATGAAAACTGCCCATTAATTTTCTTTAGATTTTAAGTTAGTACTGACAATAGTAGCTAATAATTATTACGATTTGGTAGATAATTTCACGACATAAAAAAGTTCCGTATTGCTACGGAACTTTAAATTTAATAAGTAAAACTGACTTATTTTAAATATTGGCTATTTCTTCAGAGATATATTCACCTTTAGCAAGTTTGTCTTTAATTTTGGAGAATGCTTCAATGGTGTATTCAACCTCTTCTATACTGTGAATCGCAGTAGGGATCAACCTCAATAAGATGACTCCTTTAGGGACTACCGGATACGTTACAATAGAACAGAAAATATGATGATTTTCTCTTAAGTCGTAAGTAAGATTTGTTGCTTCACCCACGCCACCTGAAAGGTATACTGGAGTAATAGCAGACTGCGTATTTCCCAATTCAAATCCTGCTTTCTTTAAGCCTGATTGTAATGCATTGGCTATAGCCCATAGTTTATCTTTTTGTTCGGTTCCTCTGCGCATGATCTCTAAACGCTTAATGGCACCAATAACCAATGGCATCGGAAGAGATTTTGCAAAGATTTGAGAACGCATATTGTACCTCAGGTACTCTACAATATCTTCAGTAGAAGAAATAAAAGCACCAACAGAAGCAAAAGATTTAGCGAAAGTACCGAAGTATATGTCAATTTCATCCTGACACCCTAGTTCTTCCGCTGAACCACCACCTGTACTACCCATAGTACCAATACCGTGGGCATCGTCAACAAAGATTCTAAAGCTGATTTTTTTCTTCAGCTCTGTAATCTTTTTCAAGTCTCCTAGATCACCTGACATACCAAAAACACCTTCAGTAATAACTAAAATAGCACCACCTGTTTCGGTAATTATTTTTTCGGCTCTACCTAATTGTTTTTCTAAATTTTCAATATCGTTGTGAGGATATACAAATCTTTTACCCTGGTGTAAACGAACACCATCAATGATACATGCGTGACACTCACTATCGTAAATGATAACATCTTTCCGATCAACTAATGCATCGATAGCAGAAAGCATACCTTGATAACCAAAATTTAAAAGAATCGTATCTTCTTTTTGAACGTAATCAGACAGGTCTCTTTCAAGTTTTTCGTGAAAATCAGTGTTTCCCGACATCATTCTTGAACCCATTGGATAACCAAGCCCCCAGTCTTTCGAAGCTTGAGTATCAACTTCCCGGACTTCAGGGTGAGTCGATAGGCCCAAATAATTGTTTATGCTCCAGGTAAGAACTTCTTTCCCTCTAAACTTCATCTTACTCGCAATCTCACCTTCCAGCTTAGGGAATGTAAAGTAGCCGTGGGCATCTTTAGCATGTTGTCCTAATGGTCCGCGATTCTTCCTTAATTTTTCAAATAAATCCATCTTTATGTCGTTTCGAATAGAGGCAAAAGTACGAATTGAATTCATCTAGCCAAAATTGTAGATGATAAGTGATGTGTTTGACCTATAAATTTCTTTAAAATTATATCTTTGCAGCATGACAAAAAAAAGCATCGTATACCTATTTAGTTTATTAAGTATCGTAATGAGCTCTTGTAACGGATACCAAAAGGTTCTTAAGAGCGATGATCTGGATTATAAATATGAACAAGCGGTAAAGTTTTTCGAAAATGAAGAATATGTAAAAGCCTTCCCTTTATTCGATGAATTACTTCTTTTACAGAGAGGTACAGACAAGGCAGAAGAAATTTATTATTATTACTGTAAAACTGAATATGAGAAGGGTAATTTGCTTTCTGCAGCTTACCATTTAAAAAATTTCTCGACGACATATAAGTCTAATGCTAAGGCAGAAGAATGTGCCTATTTAGCGGTTAACTGCCATTATTTACTTTCTCCGAAATACAGTCTAGATCAGGCAAATACATACAAAGCTTTAGATGAGGCCGAGATCTTTTTAGACCAATACCCGGTCAGCTCATTTTCCGTCGATTGCCTGGATCTTAAAGCTAAGTTAGAGCTGAAATTAGAACGTAAATCGTTTGAAAATGCCAAGCTTTACTATACCACAGAAAACTACAAATCTGCAATTCATGCATTTAATTTAGCACTTAAAGAGTCTGGGAATTCCGTATTTAGAGAGGAAATCTTATTTTTGCAACTTAAAAGCTATTATTTGTTAGCAGAGAATAGTGTAGAAGATAAAAAAGACAACAGAATTAAAGACACAATTATTGCCTTTAACCAGTTTAAAAATGCTTACCCGAAAAGTGAGCATGTACAAGAGTCGAAAAGAATTTTAAAACAAGTTAAATTGCTTAGAAAATAAGCATATACCTATCTTATGGATTATAAAAAAACGTCTGCATCAAAAACAACAGTAACGAACAACAATAAGTTACTTGAAGACAAAGTGGGTAACATTTACGAAGCTATTGTTGCTTTAGAGAAAAGGTCTAATCAAATTGGCTCTGAGCTTAAAGAAGAGTTAATTTCTAAATTAGATGAGTTTGCTACGCATAATGATAGTTTAGATGAGGTTTTCGAAAATAAGGAGCAAATAGAAGTTTCTAAATTTTACGAAAAATTACCTAAACCTACTTTAATAGCTACACGCGAGTTGTTGGATGATGAGCTTTTTATTAAAGCTGCAAAAGGAGAATAATACATCTTATGGTAAGCGGTAAAAACATCCTTATTGGGATTGCCGGCGGCATTGCTGCCTATAAAACTGCTCACCTAGTTAGAGAATTCATAAAAGCAGGAGCGAATGTGAAATGCATTCAAACCCCTGCTTCTAAAGAATTTATTACACCCCTCACACTTTCCACACTTTCTAAAAATGAGGTTTTTTCTGAATTTACCTCAGACGAAGAAAATCCCAGGTGGAATGACCACGTTTCTTTAGGGCTTTGGGCTGATTTATTTATAATTGCTCCCGCAACAGCAAATACACTGGGAAAAATGTGTCAGGGTATTTGCGATAATCTATTGATGGCTACCTATCTTTCAGCAAAATGCCCGGTATATTTCGCTCCGGCAATGGATTTGGATATGTATCAACACCCATCGACTAAAGAAAACCTGAATAAACTAAAAGAATTTGGAAACATTATTATTCCTGCAGAAAGCGGGGAATTGGCAAGTGGTTTAGTGGGTGAGGGTAGAATGGCAGAGCCTGAGAATATTTACAAATTTATCTGTAAGGATCTGGCATCTAAACTTCCATTAAAAAATATAAAGGTCCTTGTAACAGCTGGGCCCACCTACGAATCAATAGATCCGGTTCGATTTATAGGAAATCGGTCGTCGGGTAAAATGGGGTGTGAATTGGCACTAAATTTAGCCAATCGAGGAGCTGAGGTAATGCTGGTTTTAGGCCCCTCAGCTCAGAATCCAACTCACAATAACATTATAATTACAAGAGTAGAGTCTGCTGAGGATATGTATCAGGAATCGGTAAAGAGGTACGATGACTGTGATATTGTAATTGCTGCAGCGGCGGTTGCCGATTATACTCCTGCAAATAAGTTTAGTGAAAAACTAAAAAAAGAGCAGGGTACCCCACAGATCGAGTTTCAGGAAACCAAAGACATCTTAGGGTTTATGGGCAAAACCAAAAAATCTCAGTTTTTGGTCGGCTTTGCCTTGGAAACAAACGACGAAATTGATAATGCAAAATCTAAATTAAAACGTAAGAATTTGGATCTGATTGTTCTAAATTCTCTTAATGATAAGGGTGCAGGTTTCCAATACGACACAAATAAAATCACGATACTTACCAAACACAATAAAATGTTTAGCTTTGAGTTAAAATCTAAGCAAGAAGTTGCCCAGGATATCGTTAATACAATCTTAAGTGAAATCGATGCATAAATTAATTTGCACAGTTTTTTTATCCTTTTTCTGTTTGCAAGTAAATGCCCAGGAATTAAACTGTAGGATTCAAATAAACTCGCAGAAAATTCAAGGTACAAACCGTCAGAAGTTTACCAATATGCGTACCATTATTTATGAGTTTATGAATAATACTCGATGGACGAATGACATTTATTCTCATGAAGAGCGTATCGAATGTAACATCATTATAAGTCTTACTAGTGAGATTGGAACAGATGGTTATAAAGGCTCTGTTACTGTCAAGTCTACACGGCCGATCTATCGAACTTCGTATAATTCTTCCATTTTAAATTTGGTTGATAAGGATATACGATTTGATTATGTTGAAAATGAAACACTAGAATTCAATGAACATAATCATACTTCAAATTTGGTATCCATTTTGTCTTATTATGCCTATTTGATCATTGGAATGGACTACGACACTTTTTCACCTCTTTCTGGAGAAGAATATTTTTTGAAGGCCCAGAAAATAATTAATAATGCACAGGGAGATCAAAAAGCTTCGGGATGGAAGCCTTACGAGGGTACCTTTAATCGTTATTGGTTAATTGAAAATTTACTTGATAGTGATTTTAAACCCTTGCGTAATGCGATGTACACCTATCATCGTGAAGGTCTAGATGTCTTGGCAGAACAAGCTGAAACAGGGAGAGATGAAATAACTTCTGCTTTATATAATGTTAAAACTTCGGCAGATAGAAAGCAGGGTACTTATTTACTTAAAGTCTTTTTTGATGCAAAGGCTGATGAGATTACTAAAATTTACTCAGATGGATTTATAACCAATAAAAATGAATTGGTGGAAATGCTTAAGCAAATAGATCCTGCAAATATGGCTAAGTGGGATAAAATGCTTCAGGCAACGGGTAATCGATAATTTATGTTACAGCACCTTTCCATAAAAAACTATGCTATTATCGATTCACTAGAAATCGATTTTAACAAAGGTTTTAGTGTTATTACCGGGGAAACCGGTTCCGGAAAGTCCATTATACTGGGTGCTTTGCAATTAATAATGGGGCAGAGAGCGGATAGTAAAACTATTTCCAATAATGCCAATAAATGTATCATTGAAGGTTCTTTTGAAATTGAAAATTACAATTTATCGACTTTTTTTTCCCGCTATGAATTAGATTACGAACCATTACACACAATCGTTAGAAGAGAAATTTACAGCAATGGTAAATCCAGAGCTTTTATTAACGATAGTCCGGTAAAGCTAGAGCAATTAAAAGAGTTTGGGACTTACATTGTTGATATACATTCTCAACATCAAACCTTATTACTCAACAAGTCAAATTATCAGCTTCAACTCATTGATAGTTTGTCTCAAGCCCGTGTGAAAGATCATAAGGAGCACATAGAACTATATCAAAATAACTTTAAAACTTTAAAGCGATTAGAAGCAGAATTAACATCGGTTTTAAATGATGGCGATGAATCTAAAAACCAATTAGATTATCTGTTATTCTTACATTCCGAATTAGAAGCTGCTAACTTGGTTTCCGGAGAAAAAGAAAATTTAGAATCCACCTTAAAGATCGCTGAGAATCGGGAAGAAGTAGTTAACACCTTGCAGAAGGTGGCTTTTATTGTTGACCATAATCACCAACAGGCTCCTGTTAATAGTCAGTTGCAGGAATTACTCCGGGATTTACAAAAGATTGCCGATATCGATGAGAATTATGCACAATTTACGGAAAGACTTAACAGTGTAATTATAGAGCTTTCTGATTTAAGTAAAGAGAGTGACTTACTTCTTTCAACAATTGAACAGAATAATTGCAATGTCCAGGAAATAAGTGAAAGGCTTAATCTTATCAATCAATTAGAGCAAAAACACAGCGTACAAAGTTTTGATGAACTTTTAGACAAACAAAAAGAAATAGAATTAAAAGTTTCAAAACTCTCATCTGTTGAAGCGCGTATTTCAGAACTTGAAAGTGAAATTACAAGGCATCGACTTCAATTAAATAAAACTGCTCATATTATTAGTTCTAACAGATCTTCGGTAAGTTCTGATATAGAATCTTTTATTATAAAAACGATAAAAGAGCTCGGGATAAAAAATGGGCAGTTTAAAGTTTCTATAGAACAACAGGAAAACTTAAATGAGTGGGGAAGAGATCAGGTGAAATTTCTTTTTTCTGCCAATAAAGGTGTGATGCTTCAGGAAATGTCAAAAGTAGCTTCCGGAGGAGAGACCTCAAGGTTAATGCTCGCTATAAAAGCGTTGTTGGTGAAGCATCTTGAGTTACCTTGTTTAATATTAGATGAAATAGATAGTGGCGTTTCCGGTGAAATAGCCGGAAAAATTGCAAAAATATTATTGGGTATGGCTAATAAAATTCAACTTATTGTTATTAGTCATTTACCACAAGTAGCTGCCAAAGCAGACTTTCATTACAAAGTGGAAAAGTTGGATTTAGCTGAAAAAAACAACACCGTTGTCAGGATGTTGAATGAAAATGACCGGCTTGATGAGTTGGCGAAAATGCTTAGTGGAGAAACGATTAGCAAAGCAGCAATAGAAAATGCAAAAGCACTTATCGCAAATCATTAGGTAAATCATAATTTCATTTATATTTGTCAAAATTTAACAAAGCATACTATGTTATTAAAAGGAAAGAAGGGGATTATTTTCGGAGCATTAGATTCTAAATCTATTGCATGGAAGGTTGCCGAAGAAGCAAAAAAACAAGGCGCTGAATTTGTTCTAACGAATGCTCCTATCGCAATGCGTATGGGTGCGATTAACGAATTGGCTGAAAAATGCAATGCAGAAATTATTCCTGCAGATGCTACTTCGATGGAAGATTTGGAAAACCTTTTTAGCAAAGCACAAGAAATTCTGGGAGGTAAAATAGATTTCGTTTTACATTCTATAGGTATGTCTATAAATGTTCGCAAAGGAAAGCACTATACGGATCTTAGTCATGATTTTATGATGAAAGGTATGGATGTGTCGGCGATGTCGTTTCATAGAGTTATGCAAACGGCTCTGAAGTTAGATGCTATGAACGAATGGGGTTCTATTGTTGCGCTTTCTTACATTGCAGCTCAAAGAACATTCCCGGATTATAATGATATGGCAGACAATAAGGCTTATTTAGAGTCTATTGCACGTAGTTTTGGTTACCACTTCGGAAAACAAAAGAAAGTGCGTGTAAACACCATATCTCAATCTCCTACGATGACTACTGCAGGTAGTGGAGTAAAAGGTTTTGATGGATTCTACAAATACGCTGATATGATGTCTCCATTAGGAAATGCACCTTCGGAAGATTGCGCGAATTATGT
>JANXFM010000192.1 GCA_024959975.1 Flavobacteriales bacterium | reverse complement strand
GAATTCCAATGCAACAAACTTCGACGGTGCAGCGAATACAGATAATGGTTCTTGTTTGGTTGAAGGTTGTACCGATGCTACGGCATTTAACTACGACGCTGATGCAAACATCAACGATGGTTCTTGTGAGGCAGTTGTTGAAGGTTGTACAGATGCTAGTGCTGCGAATTACAATGATGCTGCAAATGTAGATGATAGTTCTTGTGAAGTTGTAGTATTAGGTTGTACTGATGCAGCTGCATTAAATAACAATCCTGCCGCAAACGTGGACGATGGTTCTTGTGAATACGTTTCTTTTAATGGAGCATGGCCTAACGATCCGGGTGGATTAACAGTTACCGGTAACAACGCTACCATAGCTATTTCCGGTGATCTTGGTCTTGACGATGGAGATTATCTAGGTGCATTCTACCAGGCTGACGGAGCACTAGTATGTGGTGGTTTATTAATCTGGGATGCAGATGCTGCTAATCAATTGATCGTTGTTTGGGGTAATGATGCGAACAGTGGATCTCAAGATGGTTTTTCTCCTGGAGACGAAATCGTTTGGATGGCATATGATGCTTCTTCGAGTGAAAACATAAATTTATATCCTGAGTATTCTTTAGGGAATAATGCTTACATGGTTAATGCAGCTTATGTAATTTCAGGTTGGATTGTAGATCCGGTATATGGATGTATGGATCCTGCTTACGAAGAGTACAATGCTAGCGCACTTGTTGAAGATGGTTCTTGTTCTACTTTATGGAGTGCACTGCATGCTATTAAAGTTTTGGAATTGACAGATGCAAATGCTCAAATTGATGCATTGAACACCAACTTACTGAATTTAAATAACACCTTAAATATGACGATTCTTTCTATGCAATCTGATTATGATAATACGGTGTTAGATTATGAAGGACAATTATTTGCTTTAGAAACATGGTTGTCTGATTCATTAAATGACATTCATGGGGCATGGACTTTAGCTGTTGATAATTTGGTAGCTGATAGTTTAGATTTAGAAGCTGAGGTTGCAGGTCTTGAGGCTTATTCAGCTGGATTACAATCTGACAGTACTCAATTAGAAGCAGATATTGCCAGCTTACAAGCTGACAGTTTAGCTTTAGAAGTTGAGGTTGCAGGTCTTGAAGATCACGTAGCTAATTTACAATCTGACAGTACAGCGTTTGAGGTACATGTTGCCGCTTTACAAGCAGACAGTACTCAGTTTGAAGCTGACATTGATGTTCTTGACGCTTACGTAGCTAATTTACAAGCTGATAGTACTTCTTTAGAAGCTACATTGGCTCAAACTATTGTTGATTACGATACTCAAATTGCCGACCTGATCAGTGCTCATAACGCTGAAGTTGCTGCTTTAAATGCTGCTCACGCTGCTGTAGTTGCTGGTTTAAATGCTGATGCTGCCGCTGCTGCTGATGCCGCTCTTGATCTATTGAATCAAACTATTGATAACTACGAGTTAGATCTTGACAATATGGAATTTGATTACGAATCTCAAATTGCTACTTTGATTGCTAACTACGACAATACAATTGCGATTCTCAATGCAAACGACGCTGCTGAAGATGCAGCTTATGAAACGCATGTTTCTAACTTACAATCTGACAGTACTCAGTTTGAACTGGATATCGTAAGTCTTCAATCCGATAGTTTATCCTTAGAGGTTGAGGTTGCTGGTTTAGAGGCTGACAAAGCTGATTTGACAGAAAACTTAACGTACCACTCAACTCCATTGTATGTTGATTTGGCTCAAGGATGGAACATGATTGGTTTCCCACTTCAAGAGTCTATGGATGTTGCTGCTTCACTTGATGTGTTAGGAGCTAATATTCACTTGATCAAAAACAACAATGCTGCTGTGTACTGGCCAGAATTTGGTTTCAATAGTTTAGGAACTCTTGAACCGGGTCAGGGTTACCAGATCAGAATGTATGGTGCTTACGATGACTACACGTTCCCTTACATCCCTGGAGAAAGACTAGAGGTTACTCCTCAGGTACCAGCATGGGTTGAGGACTTAGTTATACCTACACATCCTAATGATGTACGTTCTCTTGTAAGAGTTGTAAATATGTTAGGTCAGGAGATTATTCCTGAAGATGCATTTACCGGAGAAGTATTATTACGCTTGTATTCTGATGGCTCTGTAGAGAAGAGTATCAAATAAGGGTATGAATTTGACAAGAAAAAAGAGGCGAAAGCCTCTTTTTTTTTTATACAAATTTTACCCCCCATTATGAAGAAGTTACTTCTTTTGGTTTCTGTGTGCCAGGATGTTCACTATTAGATGCACAGATCAATAAAGTAATCGTTCGAACCGATTTTGGAAAGATTTGAGAATTTAGAAGACAAAAATATGTGTTTGCATAAATGACTATTCCAGTACTTGTTTAACGCCTTGTTTTACTAAAACAGGATAAATTAACTACCTTGTTTACGATCCTTTTTAGTACCCTTTCGTATGTTAGCATAGGATTAGATAGACCTTTTTTGTTTAACTCGCCCCCTTTCATTTATTTATGATGCACGCATCGTAAGTGTTAATGTTCACAGAAAACAGAGACGTTAGCCTCTTTTTTTTTATATTTATACCAACTTTAATCCCCCCATTATGAAGAAGTTACTCCTTTTGCTTACAGTCTGTCTGACTGTTGTTACCTCTGTTCAGGCTCAGTGTGATCTCGATTTCTCATTTTCCAACACCGGAACAAACATGACCGCGTTTTTTACGCCACCGGCAGCATCTTCTGTTTATGCTGAACTTGGTGATGGTGTAGTAGGTGCTTTTTACACTACTGAAGAGGGGGAGTATGTCTGTGGTGCATCTATTGTTTTTACGGGCAATCAGATTCAGTTAGCAGTAATGGCAGATGATGCGACAACGTTGGCTAAAGACGGTTTCTCTGCCGGAGAATCAATTCATTGGTTTTATCAAACTACCGATGGAAATATCTATTCTTTAGGCTTAACACCTGCCGATAATTTTGTTATTAATGGAATGTCTTTTATTTCAGCAGCTTCTATTGAAGAAGTAGCTTGTGGGGGAGACCCTTCAAACGGTGATGATTGCCCACCTTTAGACACCGTCTTTGTAAATACAGGTTCTAATATGACACTTTTTATAACACCGGCTGCGGCTAGTGATCTAAGTGTACTTGGAAATGGAACCATAGCTGTTTATTCCGGTGAAGCCGGCGAGCAGTTTTGTGCCGGTTCAGCTGTTTTTACAGGAGAACAGACTCAGATCACAGCCATGGCAGATGATGCAACGACAGATGTTAAAGATGGTTTTAGTGACTTTGAGTCCATTGTTTGGAAGTTTCAGGATACTGATGGAAATCAATACGATCTTACACCAAACCCTGCTGATGGCTTCTCTTTAAACGGAATATCATTTGTAATGGGCATCTCATACGAGGCTATTTCCTGTGCGGTAGATCAGGAAGGATGTACCGATGAAGCTTATTTAGAATACGACCCACAGGCAACCATTGATGACGGTTCTTGTTTAGATCTTGTGGTTTATGGATGTACAGGTGAGGCCTATTTAGAATACAACTCATCTGCGAATACAGATGATGGCTCATGTGTTACTTTAATCGTTGAAGGTTGTACGGATGAAAATTATTTGGAGTATGTTCCTTCTGCTACAATTGATGATGATTCTTGTTTAACACTTGCGTTTTATGGATGTACAAATGATGATTATTTCGAGTACAATTCATCTGCCAATGTAGATGATGGTATGTGTACTACTGTAATTGTTGAAGGATGTACAGATATCATTTATGTTGAATACAATGCAAACGCGAATCTTGATGATGGTTCTTGTACGACCCTTATTGTTGAAGGTTGTACGGATGAAAATGCCACAAACTTTAATACGGATGCAAACACGAATGATGATTCCTGTGAATACGATTTAATTCCGGAGGATTGTCAAATGAGTTTTGAAACGACAAATACCGGAACCAACCATACGGTAATGATTCCGGGTTTATCAACAAGTGTTTTATCTGCAGGTGACCTTGTCGGGGTATTCTTTATTACAGAGGATGGGTCTGCAGTTTGTGCGGGTTCTTCGGTATGGACAGGTAATAACATGCAAATTATTGCTTACGGTGATGATACGACAACTCCCGAACTTGATGGTTTGCCTGTAGGTGCTCCGTTCTTATTCCTAGCACAATCCGGTGATGATCTCTTTATGGTAGATGCATCATTCGAAAGTTCGGGTATGGCTTCTTATGCTGTTAATGGTCTTTCTTTTGTTTCAGGTTTAGATTTTAATTACGCTTGTACAGTAGAATATTTAGGTTGTACAGACCAGAGTGCGTGTAACTATGATTCTACAGCAAATACCGATGATGGTTCTTGCGAATACCCCGAGGATTTTTACAACTGTTCCGGATCATGTACAAGTGATGTAGATTCTGATGGAGTTTGTGATCAATTAGAGATCGTAGGCTGTATGGATGTAAATGCTGCAAACTATGATGCAAATGCGACCGATTCAGGTTCTTGTGAATATGCGGGTTGTACGGATGAAAATTATTTAGAGTATGATTCTGATGCTACGATTGACGATGATTCTTCTTGTATGACTCTTATTGTTGTCGGTTGTACCGATGAAAATGCGACAAACTTCAATACGGATGCAAACACGAATGATGGTTTCTGTGAATACGATTTAATTCCGGAGGCTTGTCAATTGAGTTTTGAAACGATAAATACCGGAACCAACCATACGGTAATGATCCCGGGCTTATCAACAAATACTTTATCTGCAGGTGACCTTATCGGGGTGTTCTTTATTACAGCCGATGGATCTGCAGTTTGTGCGGGTTCTTCTGAATGGACAGGTAACAACATGCAAATTATTGCTTACGGTGATGATACGACAACTCCCGAACTTGATGGTTTGCCTGTAGGTGCTCCATTTTTATTCCTAGCACAATCCGGTGATGATCTCTTTATGGTAGATGCATCATTCGAAAGTTCGGGTATGGCTTCTTATGCTGTTAATGGTCTTTCTTTTGTTTCAGGTTTAGACTTTAATCACGCTTGTACAGTAGAGTATTTAGGTTGTACAGATGCAACAGCACTTAATTACGATTCTTTAGCTAATACTGATGATGGTACTTGTGTGCCTTATGTTTTTGGTTGTACCGATGAAAATGCGACAAACTTTAATACGGATGCAAACACCAATGACGGTTCTTGTGAATACGATTTAATCCCCGAGGATTGTCAAGTGAGTTTTGAAACGACAAATACCGGAACCAACCATACGATAATGATTCCGGGCTTATCAACAAGTGTTTTATCTGTAGGTGACCTTATCGGGGTATTCTTCATTACAGAGGATGGATCTGCAGTTTGTGCGGGTTCTTCTGAATGGGCCGGCGACAACATGCAAATTATTGCTTATGGTGATGATATGACAACTCCCGAACTGGATGGTTTGTCTGTAGGTGCTCCATTTTTATTCCTAGCACAATCCGGTGATGATCTCTTTATGGTCGATGCATCATTCGAAAGTTCGGGTATGGCTTCTTATGCTGTTAATGGTCTTTCTTTTGTTTCAGGTTTAGACTTTAATCACGCTTGTACAGTAGAACACTTAGGTTGTACAGATGTGAATGCTTGTAACTATGATGCTACAGTAAACATCGATGACGGTTCTTGTGCCTACCCGGATGATTTTTATAACTGTTCCGGATT